>NZ_JBSFWT010000048.1:0-55582 GCF_053594975.1 Streptomyces sp. NPDC002537 | reverse complement strand
GCGACCCGCCTGGCCCCGGCGCCGATCAGGCCGGGCAGCTCGCCCAGCAACTGGTGGCCGACGAGGACCTCGTACGGCGCGGAGCCCTCGCTGGCTACCCGGATACGGGTCGGGGCGTCGGTCATGCGTTCCTCACTGCGTGGTGTCATGGGTACGGTCCCGGGGCAACGCCAGCGCCTCCAGTACGGCATCGGCCACCTCGTCGGGGGTACGGCCCCCGGTGGCGACGGTGGCGCGGGCGACCTCGGTATAGAGCGGACGGCGCGCCTCCATCAGCTCACGCCACCGCTGCCGCGGATTGACCGCGAGCAACGGACGCGGAGCGTCCAGGCCCACCCGGTGCACGGCGTCGGCGAGTTCGACGTCGAGGAAGACCACCGGCAGGCCCTTGAGGAGGGCGCGGGTGCCGTCGTCCATGACGGCGCCGCCGCCGAGGGCGAGCACCCCGGGGTGCTCGGCGACGGCGGCGCGGACGGCCTCCCGCTCCAGCGCGCGGAAGTGCGGCTCGCCCTCGTCGATGAAGATCTCCGGGATGGGCTTGCCCGCGGTCCGCTCGATGTCGGCGTCGGTGTCGCGGTAGCCGGTGCCCAGCCGCTGGGCGAGCAGGGCACCGATGGTGGACTTGCCCGCTCCGGGCGGGCCCACCAGCACGACGGCGGGAGAGGTCACTTGATGGCCAGGTTGTCGAGGTAGCCCTGGATGTTGCGGCGGGTCTCGGCGACGCTGTCGCCGCCGAACTTCTCCGCCACCGCGTCGGCCAGCACGAGCGCCACCATGGCCTCGGCGACGATGCCCGCGGCCGGGACGGCGCAGACGTCGGAGCGCTGGTGGTGCGCCTGCGTGGCCTCGCCGGTGACCACGTCGACGGTGGCCAGGGCGCGCGGCACGGTCGCGATCGGCTTCATCGCGGCGCGGACGCGCAGCAGCTCGCCGGTGGTGAGACCGCCCTCGGTGCCGCCGGAGCGGCCGGAGGTCCGGCGGAGGCCCTCGTCGGTGGCGACGATCTCGTCGTGCGCCTTGGAGCCGGGCACCCGGGCCAGCTCGAAGCCATCGCCGACCTCGACGCCCTTGATGGCCTGGATGCCCATCAGCGCGGCGGCAAGGCGGGCGTCCAGGCGGCGGTCCCAGTGGACGTGCGAGCCGAGGCCGACGGGCACGCCGTAGGCGAGGACCTCGACGACGCCGCCGAGGGTGTCGCCGTCCTTGTGGGCCTGGTCGATCTCGGCGACCATCGCCTTGCTCGCGTCCTGGTCGAGGCAGCGCACCGGGTCGGCGTCGAGGCGCTCGACATCGGAGGGCTTCGGGTAGACGCCGTACGGGGCCTTGGCCGCGGCCAGTTCCACCACGTGGGAGACGATCTCGATGCCCGCCGTCTCCTTGAGGTAGGAGCGGGCGACGGCGCCGAGGGCGACACGGGCCGCGGTCTCGCGCGCGGAGGCGCGCTCCAGGATCGGGCGGGCCTCGTCGAAGCCGTACTTCTGCATGCCCGCCAGGTCGGCGTGGCCGGGGCGGGGGCGGGTCAGCGGGGCGTTGCGGGCGAGGGCCGCCAGCTCGTCGGGGTCGACCGGGTCGGCGGCCATGACCTTGTCCCACTTGGGCCACTCGGTGTTGCCCACCATGACGGCGACCGGAGAGCCCATGGTCAGGCCGTGGCGGACGCCGCCGAGGAAGGTGACCTCGTCGCGCTCGAACTTCATGCGCGCGCCGCGGCCATAGCCCAGGCGCCGCCGGGCCAGGTGGTCCGCCACCATCTCGGTGGTGATCGGCACACCGGCGGGAAGCCCCTCCAGCGTCGCCACCAGGGCCGGTCCGTGGGACTCTCCGGCCGTCAGCCAGCGCAACCTGCTCAACGGGACTCCTCTTGCTCGCGCCTCGAGATCATGCGGCGGCGCGGCCTGGGGACTTCTCCAGCGGCCCCGGCCCGCCGTCTCCGATCCTCCCACGTCCCACGGGCTTTCCCGGCCGCAGGTCCGGGTTGTGGACGGACAGCGTCAAGTCGTGGTCAGTGGGCGCGGGCCGCGAGGGCCGCCTCGCCCGCGGCGCGCATCGCCCCGAGGGGTGCCGGGGCACGGCCGGTCATCTGCTCGACCTGGAGCGCCGCCTGGTGGACCAGCAGGTCCAGGCCGCCGAGGACGGCGCCGCCGCGCGCCGACCAGGCGGCGGCCAGCGGGGTCGGCCACGGCTCGTACAGCACGTCGAAGAGCGTGCCGGGGCGGTCGGGAACCGCGGCCGTGAGCTCGTCGGTGGCCCCGGCCGGGGTGGTGGCGATCACCAGCGGGGCGGTGAGGGCCTCGGCGGCCCGGGACCAGTCGGCGGTGGTGACGGCGACGCCGAGCCGCTCGCCCCAGTGGCACATCTCGGCGGCGCGCGCCTCGCTACGGACGTAGGCGGTGACCTTTCCGGAGCAGATCCGGGCGAGGGCGGCGAGGGCGGAGGAGGCGGTGGCCCCGGCGCCGAGGACGGCGGCGGACTCGACCCGCTCGACGCCGCGCTCCCGGAGGGCCGCCACGATGCCGGGGATGTCGGTGTTGTCGCCGACGCGGCGGCCGTCGGGGGTGAAGACGACGGTATTGACGGCCTCGACGGAGGCCGCGGTGTCCCGGACGGCGTCGAGCAGCGGGATCACGGCCCGCTTCAGCGGCATGGTGAGCGAGAGCCCGGCCCACTCCCCCGCGGCGCCGAGCCCCTCGAAGAAGCCGGGCAGCCCGGCCTCGTCGACCTCGAAACGGTCGTACGTCCACTCCGCCAGGCCCAGCTCCGCGTAGGCGGCGCGGTGCAGGACCGGGGAGAGCGAGTGGCCGATCGGCGATCCGAGCACGGCGGCCCTGTGACGCCCGGGTTCGGGGCTCATCCCTGCTTCTTCCTCTGGTTCTCGTTGAACTCCTGGACGAGCTTGTCGTGCTCGGCCAGCGTGTTGGCGAACTTCGTCGTCTTGCCGTCGACGGAGACGAAGAAGTACCACTCGCCCTGCTCGGGGTCCATCGCGGCCTTCAGCGCCTCTTCGCCGGGGTTCCCGATGGGACCGGGCGGCAGGCCCTTGACGTGGTACGTGTTGTACGGGTCGTCGTACGACCGGAGCTGCTTGGGGTCGAGGTCGAGCTTGCTCTGGTTCTTGATGTAGTTGTACGTCGAGTCGAACTCGAGCTTGCCGTTCGTCACGGTATTGGTCGGCTTGAGCCGGTTGTAGATGACCCGGGACATCTTGCGGAAGTCGTCGTGGGTCATGCCCTCGGCGTTGACCAGGCTCGCCACGGTGATCAGCTGGAGCGGGGACTTCAGGCCGAGATCCCTGGCCTTGCCCTCCAGGTCGACCTTGGCGTAGTTCTCCTTGGCCCGCGCGACCATCTGCTTGAGGATCTCCTCGGGCTTGGTGCCCTTGCTCGCGTTGTACTGCGAGGGATAGAGGAAACCCTCCAGGGGGTCCTTGATCTTGGGGTCGCTGTCGGCCCAGTCGGGCAGCCCGAGGTTCTTCGCCTGGTTCTTGGCGACGTCCTTGGTGGTGCCCTGCGCGAGACCGAGCTTCGTGTCGATCGCGGCGTAGATCGCGACGGCCCGGCGGCCCTCGGGGATGGTGAGGAAGTTGGCCGTGTTGGTCATCATCGTCACGGCCGCCGCACCCGACATCTCCTTGTGCAGGGTGTACGTGCCGGGCTGGATGGCCTTGCCCTTGGGGTCCTTGCCCGCGGCCTCGGTGAAGGCTCCCGCGCTCTTGACGACACCCGCCTTCTGGAGGATCTCGCCCATCTGGCCGAGACCCGCGCCCTTGGGGATCTCGACCTGGACCTGTCCGGTGCCCTCGCCCTCGTAGTCGGGCGCGGCGCCGAAGTGGGTCTGCCAGTAGTCGTAGGCGAGGTAGCCGCCACCACCCACGACACCGACGAGGACCACGGCGACGAGGAGGCAGGCGGTACCGCTGCGGCGCTTGTTCTTCTTGGACTTCTTGCCGCGCCGGTCCCGGCCGCGGGAGCGTTCCTCGCCCGGCTCGTCCCCGTCACCGGGCTCCGTACGGGCGGGCTCGGGGCGGTCGTCGAAGAGGGAGATCTTCTCCTCGTCGGGCTCCGAGCGCCATTCGGCGTGCTGCTCGAACGTCTGCGGCTGATGCTGCTGGGCCTGCTGCGGCACCTGCTGTTCGTACTGCTGAGGTGCATGCTGCTGGGGTACGTGCTGCTGGTGCTGCTGCGGGTACCCGCCCTGGGTGCCGTAGTAGTCGGGGTGCGCGCCGGCGTAGGGGTCGGCGGACTGCTGCTGCCCGTACTGCTGCTCGCCCGGACCGGCTACGTAGGGACCCCCCGCGTTCTGCGAGGGGTCCCAGCCGTACTGCTGTTGACCGTACTGAGGCTGCTGCGGCTGCTGGGGGTGCTGCTGCTGCCCGTTGTATCCCTGTTCCCCGTACAGAGGGTCCTCGGGATGCCACGGTTGGGAGCCGGAACCCCGGCCATACTCAGTCATCAATCCCCTAGTGCCGCACAGCGGCAGCCGGTCGGTGCTCCGTGGAGCGCGGGTTTTCGAATCGTCCAGTCCTGTACGGGAGACGTTCGAACGGCTGCCATGTCAGCGCGGAACGTTACCGTACTGCGATTAGATGACCACTTCGACAGCCTCGCCGGGAGGCCGGCCCGAGACCTTCTCGATCTCCAGCGCGTTCTGCAGGATGACCACGGCAGCGGCCTGATCGACCACCGACCGGCCCTTCTTGGCGTTGACCCCGGAGGCGCGCAGCCCCTGCGCGGCTGTGACGGTTGTCATCCGCTCGTCGACCAGCCGCACCGGTACGGGCGCCACCCGCCGGGCCATCTCCTTGGCGAAGGTCCGGACCTTGGCCGCGGCCGGCCCCTCTCCCCCCTTGAGGGAGCGGGGCAGACCGACGACCACCTCTATGGGCTCGTACTCCGCGACGATCGCCGCCAGCCGCTTGTGCGCCTGCGGGATGTCCCGCCCCGGCACGGTCTCGACCGGGGTGGCGAGGATCCCGTCGGGGTCGCACGAGGCGACCCCGATCCGGGCGTCCCCGACGTCGACGGCGATGCGCCTGCCTCGTCGCACGGCGATCAGGCCGCTTCCGCGACGAGGCGCTCGACGGCGGCGACCGCCTCGTCGACGGCCTCCGGGTTCTGGCCGCCGCCCTGGGCGACGTCCGGCTTGCCGCCGCCTCCGCCGCCGAGGGTCTTGGCGGCCGTGCGGACCAGGTCGCCGGCCTTCAGCCCGCGCTCGCGCGCGGCCTCGTTGGTGGCGATGACGGTCAGCGGGCGGCCGTTCACCACGGTGAACAGGGCCACGACGGCGGCGCGGCCGCCCTGGATGCGGCCCCGCACGTCGAGGACCAGCTTGCGCAGGTCGTCGGCGCCGGTGCCGTCCGGCACCCGGCCGATGGCCAGCGCCACGCCGTGCACGTCCTTGGCGCCCTCGGCGAGCCCGGCGGCGGCCTGCAGCACCTTCTCGGCGCGGAAGCGCTCGATCTCCTTCTCGGCGTCCTTGAGCTTGGCGAGCATCCCGGAGATCTTCTCCGGCAGCTCCTCCGGACGGCCCTTGACCAGCTCCTGGAGCTGGGCGACGACCGTGTGCTCCTTGGCCAGGAAGTTGTAGGCGTCCGCACCGACCAGGGCCTCGACGCGGCGCACACCGGAACCGATCGAGGACTCGCCGAGCAGCTTCACCAGACCCAGCTGGGCGGTGTTGGCGACGTGCGTACCGCCGCACAGCTCCTTGGAGAAGTCGCCGATGGTCACGACGCGGACCCGCTCGCCGTACTTCTCGCCGAACTCGGCGATGGCGCCCTGCTTCTTGGCCTCGTCGATGCTCATGACCTCGGCGTGCACGTCGAGTTCACGGGAGAGGACCTCGTTGATCCGCTGCTCGACGTCCGTGAGGACGCTGCCCGGCACGGCGGCCGGGGAGCCGAAGTCGAAGCGGAAGCGGCCGGGCGAGTTCTCCGAACCGGCCTGGGCGGCCGTCGGGCCCAGGGCGTCGCGCAGCGCCTGGTGGGTGAGGTGGGTGGCGCTGTGGGCGCGGGCGATGGCGCGGCGGCGCGTGACGTCGATGGAGGCATAGGCGGCGGCACCGACCGTCACCTCGCCGACCTGGACGACGCCCTTGTGGACGTGGACGCCCGGGACGGGCTTCTGCACGTCGCGGACCTCGATCACGGCACCGCTGTCCAGCCGGATGCGGCCCTGGTCGGCGAGCTGGCCGCCGCCCTCGGCGTAGAACGGGGTGCGGTCGAGGACGACCTCGACCTCGTCGCCCTCGGTGGCGGCGGGCGAGGGCACGCCGTCGACGAGCAGGCCGACGACGGTCGACTCGTTCTCGGTGCGGGTGTAGCCGGTGAAGTCGGTCTCACCGGTGGTGTCGGCCACCTCGCGGTAGGCGGACAGGTCGGCGTGGCCGGTCTTCTTGGCCTTGGCGTCGGCCTTGGCCCGCTCCCGCTGCTCCTTCATCAGGCGGCGGAAGCCGTCCTGGTCCACGGTCAGGCCCTGCTCGGCGGCCATCTCGAGGGTGAGGTCGATCGGGAAGCCCCAGGTGTCGTGGAGCAGGAAGGCCTTGTCGCCGGAGAGGACCGTGCCGCCCGAGGCCTTGGTCTCGGTCACGGCGGTGTCGAGGATGTTGGTGCCGCCCTTGAGGGCCTTGAGGAAGGCGGCCTCTTCGGCGAGGGCGACGGTCTCGATGCGCTTGCGGTCGGTGACGAGCTCCGGGTACTGCTGACCCATCGTGTCGATCACGACGCCGAGCAGGTCCTGGACGACCGGACCGGTGGCACCCATGAGCCGCATGTTGCGGATGGCGCGGCGCATGATGCGGCGCAGCACATAGCCGCGGCCCTCGTTGCCGGGGGTGACGCCGTCGCCGATGAGCATCACGGAGGTGCGGATGTGGTCGGCGACCACGCGCATCGACACGTCCGACGCATGCTTGTCGCCGTAGCGGACGCCGGTCAGCTCGGTGGCCTTGTCCATGACGACGCGCAGGGTGTCGGTCTCGTACATGTTCTGCACGCCCTGCAGGATCATGGCGAGACGCTCGAGGCCGAGGCCGGTGTCGATGTTCTTGGAGGGCAGGTCCCCGAGGATCGGGAAGTCCTCCTTGCCGTCGCCCGCACCGCGCTCGTACTGCATGAAGACCAGGTTCCAGATCTCCACGTACCGCTCGTCGTTGACGGCGGGGCCGCCCTCGACGCCGAACTCCGGACCGCGGTCGTAGTTGATCTCGGAGCAGGGGCCACAGGGGCCGGGGACACCCATGGACCAGAAGTTGTCCTTCTTGCCCAGGCGCTGGATGCGCTCGGCGGGGACGCCGATGACGTCGCGCCAGATCCGCTCGGCCTCGTCGTCGTCGAGGTAGACGGTGATCCAGAGCTTCTCCGGCTCCAGGCCGTAGCCGCCGTCCGCCACGGGAGTCGTCAGCAGCTCCCAGGCGTACTTGATGGCGCCTTCCTTGAAGTAGTCGCCGAAGGAGAAGTTGCCGCACATCTGGAAGAACGTGCCGTGGCGGGTGGTCTTGCCGACCTCTTCGATGTCCGGCGTGCGGATGCACTTCTGCACGCTGGTGGCGCGCTGGAAGGACGGCTTGACCTCGCCGAGGAAGTACGGCTTGAAGGGGACCATGCCCGCGTTGACGAGCAGCAGGGTCGGGTCGTCCGCGATGACTGACGCCGAGGGAACGACGGTGTGTCCGCGCTCCTCGAAGAAGCGCAGCCAACGCCTGCGGATTTCAGCCGACTCCATCAGTGGTCCTCTTTCCGGGTGAACGGGTGGTAGGTGTGCTGCTGTTCGAGTGCGACCAGCCGGCGCTGCTCGGGGAGCTCGCGGAGCTCCTGGCGCTCGGGGTCGGGTGCGGCCGCGAGACCGAGCGCGTCCTTGAGCGCCGCCTCGCGGTGCGCCATGCCGTCGCGCACGTCGAGGGCGAAGAGCTTGACCTTGCGGCCCGCGACGACCGCGCGGTCCGCTGCCTGGAGGGCCAGGCTCTCCGGGGTGAGCTTGGCGAGCTTCCGGTTGACCTTGGTGGTGGCCCAGACACCGGCTGCTACACCGGTCGTGAACCAGAAGGTGCGGCGGAACATTCCTGGGGTCAACCCTTCCCACGGGTACGGCGGCTGCCGCGCCGGGCGGACGGCAGTGACGTGCCGGCGAACACGGAGCCTCGCGGCGCGGGCTCCGCGGGCGCGGACTTGCGGCCGATCGCCCGCCGCACGCCGTAGCTGAACGCCGCGACCTTGACCAGGGGTCCACCGAAGGCGGAGGAGACGGTCGAGGAGAGCGCAGAGGCGTTCGCCGTGACCTCCTGGACGTCCGCGGCGATCGAGTCGACGCGGGCGAGCTGGGTGTTGGCGGAGCGCACGGTCGCGGAGGCGTCGGCGAGGAGCGGTACGGCCTGCTCGGAGACGTCGGCCACCAGCTTGGTGGCGGCCTTGAGCGTCTGCGCGAGCCGCACCAGCACCAGGGCGAGGAACGACACGAGGATCGCCCAGAAGACGGCCACGAGGATCCCGGCCACCTCTCCACCGGACACGCTGCACCGCTCCCTGCTGGTCGTCTTCGCCCGGCCGCTCGCTCGCCGCCGGGACGTCTGCGGACGCCCATTGACGTCCAGTACGACCTTATCGCGCCGGGCCTGGACGCCCGTACCGGATTGTCGCCGCGCCCCCCGCGCCCACCAGCCGGAGTTTACGGTGCGCACACTCATCAGTACGCTCTGTGTGCCATGCCACCACTCTCCGGCTCCGCGTCCCCCGACACCCCCTCCCCCGGCCCTCGCGGCGGCGCCGTGCCGGGCCCCGGCCGGCCGGGGCCGCCGGGCAACCTGCCCGCCGAGCCGAGCCGCTTCGTCGGCCGCTGCCGTGAACTGGACGCCCTGGCGGGGCACTTGGAGCGGTCCCGGCTGGTGACGGTCACGGGCGTCGGCGGCGTGGGCAAGACCCGGGTGGTGACACGGCTCGGGGCGGCTCTGCAGGATCGCTTCTGCGATGGGGTGTGGCTGGCCGAACTGTCGGCGCTGACCGACCCGGACCTCCTCGACCACACGGTCGCGGAGGCGCTGGGGCTGACCGACCACACCGACCGGCCCCCGCGCGCCTGCCTGCTGGAGCAGCTCGCCGACCGCCGGCTGCTGCTCGTCCTGGACGGTTGCGAGCAGCTCACCGAGGGGTGCGCGGCACTGGTCCACGCGCTCCTGAGGCGGGCGCCGGAGCTGCGGGTGCTGGCGGCCTCCCGACGGCCCCTGCGCGTCGCGGGCGAGCAGGTCTTCCCGCTGCCGCCGCTGTCCGCCCCGGAGGCCGCGGAGCTCTTCGGGGACCGGGCGGGGCGCGCGCGGCCCGGGGCCGGGGAGGCGGAGCGCACCGCCACGGACGAGCTGTGCCGCAGGCTCGACGGCATCCCGCTGGCCCTGGAGCTGGCGGCGGCACGGCTGGGCGCGCTGTCGGTGAACCAGGTGCTGGAACGGCTGGACGACCGGTTCCGGCTGCTGACCGGCGGCACGCGGGGCGCGCTGCCGCGCCACCAGACGCTGCGCACGGCCATCGGCTGGAGCCACGAACTGTGCACGCCGGCCGAGCGGCTGCTGTGGGCCCGGCTGACGGTCTTCGCGGGCCTCTTCGACCTGGAGGCGGTGGAGTACGTCTGCTCCGGCCCCGAGCTGCCCGCCGAGCGGGTGCTCGACGTGCTCGCCGAGCTGGTGGCGCAGTCGGTGGTGGTACGGGAGGACACCCCGCTGGGGCCGCGCTACCGGCTGCTGGACACCGTGCGGATGTACGGGGCGGGCTGGCTGGACGCGCTGGCGGACGGCGAGCGGATGCGGCGCAGGCACCGCGACTGGTACATGGGCCTGGTCACCTGGTGCGAGCTGGACTGGTTCAGCCCCCGGCAGGCAGAGGTCGCGGCCCGGGTCGACGCCGAGCTGCCGAACCTGCGGATCGCCCTGGAGTACAGCCTGGAGGAGAAGGGCGAGGCCCACATCGGCCAGTACCTGGCGGCGACGCTGTGGTTCTACTGGGTCGGCTGCGGGCGGCTGGCGGAGGGGCGGCACTGGCTGGACCGGGCGCTGCGCGCCGAGGCGGACAACGAGGAGACCCGGCTGAAGGCCCTGTGGGTGCTCGGTCACGTGGCGGCGCTGCAGGGCGATCCGGCGGGTGCCGTCGGGGCGCTGGCGGAGTGCCGGGAGACGGCCTCGCGCAGCGGCCACGCCCGCGCCCTGGCCTACGCGGAGCACCGGACGGGCTGTCTGGCGCTGCTCTCGGACGACATGCCGCGCGCCGAGGAACTGCTGCGGGCCGCGCTCGCGCGCTACCGGGAGATCGGCGAGCTCAACAGCAACGTCCTGATGGGACAGGTGGAGCTGGCGATGGCCGTCGCCTTCCAGGGCGATCTGGCGGGCGCGGTGCGCCTGTGCGAGGAGGTGCGCGACATCTGCGCGGACCACGGCGAGCGCTGGTCGCTGGCCTACGCGCTGTACGTCCTGGGCTTCGCGGCGTGCAGCGGCGGGGACACCGTACGGGCCCGGCCGCTGCTGGAGGAGTGCCTGGCCATCGACCACGCCTTCCACGACCTGGTGGGCGCCGTCCTCGCGGTGGAACTGCTGGCGCTGGTGACGCTCGACGAGGACGAGGGGAACGACGCCGGGGCGGAGGAGGCCGCGGTGCTCCAGGGTGCGGCGGGGCGGCTCTGGCGCTCGGTGGGGCTGCCGCTGTTCGGTTCGCGCCACTTCAACGCGCCGCACGCGCTGTGCGAACGCAGGCTGCGGGAGCTGCTGGGCGCCCGGCGGTACGACGCGTGCGTGCGCGAGGGGGCCCGGCTGGACCTGGACGCGGTGGTGGCGAGGGTGCTGCGCGGGCCCGCGCCGGGCGGGGCGGCGGCGCCGGGGCCCAGGGAGCCCGCACGCGCCCCGCTGCCGGGGGCGCCGGAAACGCACGAGCCCGCCGGCTCGCCGGCCACGGGGGCCGGGGAGACGACGGGCTGAGCTGAGCGCTCGGGAGAGCTACTCCGCTGGATCAGCGGGCGTAGTACTCGACGACGAGCTGCTCGTCGCAGATCACGGGGATCTCCTTGCGGTTCGGCTCGCGGTCCAGGCGGAAGGCCAGCGCGGCCAGGTTGACCTGGAGGTAGCGCGGGGTCTCGCCCTCGGTGTCGTAGCCACCGGCCATGGCGACCTGGAACGGGTGCTTGGCGCGGCTGCGCTCGCGGACCATCACGACGTCGTCGGGACGGACGCGGAACGACGGCTTGTCGACCTTGCCACCGTTGACCTCGATGTGGCCGTGGACGACCATCTGGCGGGCCTGGTAGATGGTGCGGGCGATGCCCGAACGCAGGACCAGCGCGTCGAGGCGGCGCTCGAGCTCGACGACCAGGGCCTCGCCCGTCTTGCCTTCGGCCTTCTTGGCGCGGTCGTAGGCGCGGGCCATCTGGCGCTCGCTGATGTCGTACTGGGCGCGCAGACGCTGCTTCTCGAGCAGACGGACCTTGTAGTCCGAGTTCTGCTTGCGGCCACGGCCGTGCTCGCCCGGCGGGTAGGGGCGGGCCTCGAAGTACTTGACGGCCTTCGGCGTCAGCGCGATGCCGAGCGCACGAGACTTCTTGACCTTGGGACGCGACTGGTTAGGCACGTTCTCCAGACCTCCGTTGTAGGTTAGGTTAGGCTCACCTTACTCAAGGAGATCGCATGTCTCGTCCGGGGAACACCAGTCACATCACGGACAGCACGAAAGAGGCCGACGCAACTGATGGCGTCGACGCGACGGAGGTCCGATCAGATCGTGGTCAGCCGCGTCCCAGCGGACTTGAAATCGCACGGATGCCGTCAGCAGCCGAGCGCACACGAACTCTCGTACAGAGTACATGCTCGGCGGTGCTCATCGTCCCGGGCCTGGTCGGGAGCACCGGCACACGGCCCGAGCTGCTCATGGACCTGCTCGCACCGCTGGCCCGGAGCGTGGGGCCCGACGGCGAGGTGTTCCTGGTCTTCCCCGTGGACTCACCGGTGGTGCGCGCCGCCACGCACGCGCAGGACGACGAGCTGGCGGCCGTGCTGGAACTCACGGACGTCGCGCCGGTCTCGGTGCCCAACCGTATCCGGGGCCGCGCCTGGCTCTCCGGCTGGCTCACCCCGGTGCCCGGGATGACCGAGCCCGGCCGGATGATGCTGCGGCTGGAGGTCGGCGAGAGCAGCGTCGACGACCTGTGGGGGGCGGAGAGCGTCGAGCCGGACGACTTCGCCCGCGCCCAGCCCGACCCGCTGGTCGAGCACGAGGCGGAGCTGCTCCAGCACCTCCACTCCGCGCACGGCGAACAGGTGCGGGCCCTGAGCTCGCTGCTCGGCCCGCGGCGGCCCCGCTGCGCGCGCGACCGCGCCGTGCCGGTGTCCCTGGACCGCTTCGGGCTGCGCGTGCGCTTCACCTCCGCGCACGGTGAGGGCGCCCCGGCGGACCGCTCCTTCGACGCCCGCTTCGAATTCCCCGAACCGGTACGGGACATCGCGGGCCTGCGCCAGGCGATGCACGCCCTGTTCGATGCGGCGGAGGAGTAGCGCGCCCTGTCAGGGGCGCGGGGAACCGTCAGGGCTGAGCCCCGGGGCTCAGCCCTCCGCATCGCCCCGCAAGCGCGAGCGGACCCGCTCCACCACGTCCGCGTACCGCGCTTCCGCACCGTGCCGCGTCGGCTCGTAGTACCGCTTGCCGTGGATCGCGTCCGGCGCGTACTGCTGCGCCGCGATCCCGCCCGGCAGGTCGTGGGGGTAGACGTACCCCTGCGCGTGCCCGAGCTTCTCGGCGCCCTTGTAGTGCCCGTCCCGCAGATGCGGGGGCACCGGCCCGGCCAGGCCCGCCCGGACGTCGGCCAGCGCCGCGTCGATCGCGAGGTACGCCGCGTTGGACTTCGGGGCCAGGGCCAGCGCCACGGCCACCTGGCCGAGCACGATCCGGGCCTCGGGGAAGCCGATCAGCGCGACGGCCTGCGCACCGGCGACCGCGGTCTGCAGGGCGGTGGGATCGGCCAGGCCGATGTCCTCGCTCGCGGAGATCATCAGCCGTCGGGCGATGAACCGGGGGTCCTCCCCCGCCTCGATCATCCGGGCCAGGTAGTGCAGCGTGGCGTCCACGTCGGAGCCGCGGATCGACTTGATGAGCGCGCTGGCCACGTCGTAGTGCTGGTCGCCGGCGCGGTCGTAGCGCACGGCGGCGCGGTCGACGGCGTCCTCCAGCGTCTCCAGGGTGATCTCCGCCTCGCCCTTGGCGATGGCCGATCCGGCGCCCGCCTCCAGAGCCGTCAGCGCCCGGCGCGCGTCGCCCCCGGCGATCCGCAGCAGGTGCGCCTCGGCGTCCTCGGGCAGCGTCACCGCGCCGCCCAAGCCGCGCTCGTCGGCGAGCGCGCGGCGCAGCAGCCCGCGCAGGTCGTCGTCGGTGAGGGCCTGGAGCGTGAGCAGCAGGGAGCGCGACAGCAGCGGCGAGATGATCGAGAAGTACGGGTTCTCCGTCGTGGCCGCGATGAGGGTGACCCAGCGGTTCTCGACGGCGGGCAGCAGGGAGTCCTGCTGGGCCTTGCTGAAGCGGTGGATCTCGTCCAGGAAGAGGACGGTCTCCTTGCCGTAGCCGCCCGAGGCGCGGCGGGCGCCGTCGATGACGGCCCGCACCTCCTTCACCCCGGCGGTGATCGCGGACAGCTCCACGAAGCGCTTGTTGGTGGCCTGGCTGACGACGTAGGCCAGGGTCGTCTTGCCGATGCCGGGCGGACCCCAGAGGATCACCGACGACGGCCCGGCCGGCCCGCCGCTGCCCTCGCCCACCAGCCTGCGCAGCGGTGATCCCCGCTTGAGGAGATGGCCCTGGCCGACGACTTCGTCGAGGGTGCGCGGGCGCATACGGACGGCCAGCGGACTGCTCGCCGGGTCTTTCTCCTGGCGGTCCTCTGCGGCTGCGGTGAACAGGTCGGGTTCCACGTCGGAAACCCTAAGCCACCCCTCCCCCAGCTACCGCTGGGAGGTGCCCCCAACAACGCCGCCGGACCCAGGGGTCCGGCGGCGTTCGTTCAGGCGTGGAGGGCGGCGGTCAGGCGGTGCCGCCGGTCCAGAAGTCCCACCACTTGGTGAGGATCAGCATCCCGATGATGCCGATGTGCAGCACCGGCACCACCCAGTGGAACTCCAGGAACACGCGCTTCAGGCCCTGCGGCGCGGGGATGAAGCCGCTGCGGACGTTCTGCACGGTCACGTACCAGAACATCACGATCGTGCCGACCCAGGCGAGGCAGCACCACAGGCACAGCGACCCGATGACGTACAGCGACTGGTACTGGAGCCAGCTGACGAAGCCGACGCCGAAGAGGCAGCCGGCCTCCATGCCGAGCCAGTACCAGCGGGGGAAGCGGGCACCGGAGAGCAGCGCCAGGCCGATCGCGATGATCGCGCCGTAGCAGGCCAGGCCGAGCATCGGGTTGGGGAACCCGAACGCCTCCGCCTGCTTGCTCTGCATGATGTTGCCGCAGGAGACGATCGGGTTGAGGCTGCACCCCGGGACGTAGTTGGGGTCCTTCAGCAGCTTGAACTTGTCGAGCGTGATGACCCACGACGCCAGCAGACCCATGGCACCGGTGACGACCAGCAGCAGCGCGAAGGAGCGGCTGCCCCCCACGGCGCCCGGGGCGGGGCCGTCCCGCTCCTCGCCGTCGGTGTCGGAGCGGTCGAGTGCCGAAGTGGTCATAGCGCCCTTGATCCCATCAGTCGGTCCTTGCGGCCCATTCTGCACGAGCCGCCGGCGAATCAGCCCTGCCGGGAGAGGAGTTCGCCCACCACGGTGTCGAATGCGACAGGTGTCTGCTCCCCGGACTCCAGGTCCTTGAGCTGCACGACGCCCTCGGCGAGATCCCGTTCGCCCGCGACGAGCGCGAAGCGGGCGCCCGAGCGGTTGGCCGATTTCATGGCGTTCTTCAGGCCCTTGCCGCCGAAGGCGAAGTCCGTGGCGACCCCGGCCCGGCGCAACTCGGTCACCAGGCCGAAGAGCACCCGGCGGGCCTCGTCGCCCACCGGCACGGCGAACACCTGGGTGGCGGCGGGCAGGTCGAGCTCGATGCCCTCCGCCTTCAGCGCCAGCACCGTGCGGTCGACGCCGAGCGCCCAGCCGACGGACGGCAGCGCCGGTCCGCCGATCATCTCGGACAGGCCGTCGTAACGACCGCCGCCGCCCACCGCGGACTGCGAGCCGAGGCCGTCGTGGACGAACTCGAAGGTGGTGCGGGTGTAGTAGTCCAGACCGCGGACCAGCTTCTCGTCGTCCTCGAAGGCGACGCCCGCCGCGGTCAGCAGCTCGCGCACCTGCTCGTGGTACTCCTTGCACGCCTCGCACAGGTGGTCGCGGAGCATCGGGGCGCCGACGAGCTGCTTCTGGACGGCCTCGCGCTTGTCGTCGAGGACGCGCAGCGGGTTGATCTCGATGCGGCGCCGGGTGTCCTCGTCGAGGTCGAGGCCGCGCAGGAAGGACTGGAGGGCGTCCCGGTAGGCGGGGCGGCACTCCTTGTCGCCGAGCGAGTTCAGCAGCAGCCGGAAGTTCTTCAGGCCCAGCGACCTGTAGGCGTCGACGGCCAGGATGATCAGCTCGGCGTCGAGCGCCGGGTCCTCGGCACCGATGGCCTCGGCACCGACCTGCGAGAAGTGGCGGTAGCGGCCGGCCTGCGGGCGCTCGTAGCGGTAGTACGAGCCCGAGTACCAGAGCTTGACCGGCAGGTTGCCGGCCTTGTGCAGGTTGGCCTCCAGGGCCGCGCGCAGCACGGAGGCGGTGCCCTCGGGGCGCAGCGCGAGCTCGTCGCCGCCGCGCGTGGTGAGGGTGTACATCTCCTTGGTCACGATGTCGGTGGACTCGCCCACACCGCGGGAGAAGAGCTCGACCTGCTCGAAACCGGGGGTCTCGATGTAGCCGTACCCGGAGCGCTTGAGCGGCGCGGCGATGGCCTCGCGCACCGCGAGGTAGACCGCGGAGTCGGGCGGGGTCAGGTCGTAGGTGCCCTTGGGGGCCTTGAACGTACTCACGGGAAAATCTTCACATTCCTCGTCGCGGAGCGGCGGTGGCGCCGCCTCCGAGGCCGTGCTGCGCTTCGGCCACTTCCCGCAGGTACGGGTTGGTGGCGCGCTCGCGGCCGATGCTGGTCTGGGGGCCGTGGCCGGACAGCACCACGGTCGAGTCGTCCAGGGGCAGGCACACGCGTGCCAGCGACCGGATCATCTCGGTGTGGTCACCGCCGGGCAGGTCGGTGCGTCCGATGGAGCCGGCGAACAACAGGTCGCCCGAGAAGAACACCGAGGGGACCTCGGCGGTCTCGGGCATCCGGAAGGTCACCGACCCCTTGGTATGGCCGGGCGCGTGCGCGACGGAGAACTCCAGCCCGGCGAGATCCAGCCGGGCGCCATCGGTGAGCTCCTTGACGTCGTCCGGCTCGCCCACGGTGAGCTCGCCCATGAGGGGCTGCCCGATGGAGCGGCCCAGGGCCTTCTCCGGGTCGCTCATCATGTAGCGGTCCGCGGGGTGGATCCAGGCGGGGACGTCGTGGGCGCCGCACACCGGGACGACCGAGGCGACATGGTCGATGTGCCCGTGGGTGAGGACGACGGCGACGGGCTTGAGCCGATGCTTCTTGAGTGCTTCCTCGACGCCCTGGGCGGCCTGGTGGCCCGGGTCGATGATCACGCACTCCTCGCCTGCGGCCGGGGCGACCAGATAGCAATTGGTGCCCCAGGCCCCGGCGGGGAACCCGGCAATAAGCACATTCGTCCTTAAAGATCGACCAGCAGAATTCCAGCAGTGGACCGGCGGGACTCCCCGGCGGGGAGACCCGGCCGGTACAGAGCCTACCGGCGGCACTCCGGTCACAGCGAACCCGTATACGGTACGGGCACACCCGCAACATCCGGACCGCATTCATGGACAAGACGGTATGAGGAGACGACCCGGTGGTCAGTAACGAGCAGCGGCGGCGGCAGCTCGCCCGGGAGAAGTTCGAGCGGCAGCAGGAGCGCCGCGAGGCGGCCCGCCGCAAGGCCCGGCGCCGGAACGCGGTGATCGCGGCGGGGCTCGCCGTGGTGCTGGCCGCGGGCGCGACGGCGTACGCCACGGGCGCCCTGTCCGGCGACGGCGAGAAGAAGGACACGACGGACGCCGCGGCGCCGGACAGCTCCACGCAGCCGAGCAAGGGCCCCGACCCGTGCGCCAAGGCGGCCCCCGGCTCCCCCACCACGAAGACGTGGAAGTCGGAGCCCTCGATGACCATCGACAAGTCGGCCTCCTACGCGATGAAGCTGAGCACGACCTGCGGCGGCATCGACCTCAAACTCGACGCCGAGAAGGCCCCGCACACGGTCAACTCCTTCAACTTCCTGGCCGGCGAGGGGTTCTACGACCACACCAAGTGCCACCGGCTGACGACGGCGGGCATCTACGTCCTGCAGTGCGGCGACCCCACGGGCAACGGCACCGGCGGCTCGGGCTACACGATCCCGGACGAGAACCTCAAGGACTCCCGTATCAAGGACGGCGTCTACCCGGCGGGCACGGTCGCGATGGCCAACACCGGCCAGCCGGACTCCGGCGGCAGCCAGTTCTTCCTCGTCTACCAGGACAGCAAGCTGGACCCGAAGTACACGCCGGTCGGCACCATCGGCGCCGAGGGCATGAAGGTGCTCAAGAAGATCGCCGGCGCGGGCGTGCAGGGCGGTACGCCGGACGGCATGCCCAACGCGACCGTCACGATCGACAAGGCGACCGTGACCAAGTCCTGACCCCTGCCGGTGCGTTCCGCCGTCCAGGGTCCCGCCGCCGTCGCCGTTCCGCGCGTTCGCGGGGTCCGCGTGGCGAAATTTCGGTCGCGCGGGATACGGACAGCCGGGCCGCCGGTCGCCTATGTTGGCGTTGTGTAGGGTGCCTGATCCGACGGCTGCCCGCACCCAATCGATCAAGCCGTCGGACCGGTCAGGGCGCGGCCCTGCCGGAACAACTGTGGACGATGCCCGAGGGGCCGCGCACCGGCCCCGGCATCATGTGGAGGAGGCGCTGTGAGCAGCGACCCATGGGGCCGCGTCGATGAGACGGGGACTGTGTACGTGCGTACCGCCGACGGCGAGCAGGTCGTCGGCTCGTGGCAGGCGGGTTCCCCCGACGAGGCACTCGCCTACTTCGAGCGCAAGTACGAGGGCCTGGTCGTCGAGATCGGCCTCCTCGAGCGCCGGGTCAGGACCACCGACCTGTCGGCCAAGGACGCGACGATCGCGATCGACCACCTGCGGACGCAGGTCGACGAACACCACGCGGTCGGCGATCTGGACGCGCTGCGCGTCCGGCTCGACAAGCTCGTCGCCACGGTCGAGACGCGCCGCGAGGAGCGCAAGGCCGCGAAGGCGAAGCAGTCCGACGAGGCCCGTACGGCGAAGGAGGCGCTGGTCGCCGAGGCCGAGGAGCTGGCCGCGAGCGAGCAGTGGCGGTCGGCCGGCGAGCGGCTGCGCGCCCTGGTCGACACGTGGAAGGGCCTGCCGCGGCTGGACCGCAAGACGGACGACGAGCTGTGGCACCGCTTCTCGCACGCCCGGTCCGCGTTCTCCAAGCGGCGCAAGGCGCACTTCGCCTCGCTGGACGCCCAGCGCGAGGACGCCCGCAAGGCCAAGGAGAAGCTGGTCGCCGAGGCGGAGTCGCTCTCCGGGTCGCTGGACTGGGGCCCGACGGCGGCGCGTTACCGCGAGCTGATGACGGAGTGGAAGGCCGCGGGCCGCGCCCAGCGCGAGGCGGAGGACGAGCTGTGGGCCCGCTTCCGCGGCGCGCAGGACGTCTTCTTCCAGGCGCGCGGCGAGGTGTTCGCCGAGCGCGACGCCGAGCAGCAGGTCAACCTCACCCGTAAGGAGGAGCTGGTCACCGAGGCGGAGAAGCTGCTCCCGGTGACGGACCTGAAGGCGGCGCGGGCCGCGTTCCGTTCGATCAACGAGCGCTGGGAGGCCGTCGGCCATGTGCCGCGGGACGCCCGGCCGAAGATCGAGGGGCGGATGCACACGGTCGAGCGTGCCCTCCAGGAGGCGGAGGAGACCGAGTGGCGGCGCACCAACCCGGAGGCGCGGGCCCGTGCGGCCGGGCTGACCGGTCAGCTGCAGGCCGCGGTCGACAAGCTCCAGGAGCAGGTGGACAAGGCGCGGGCCGCGGGCAATGACGCCAAGGCCGACAAGCTCTCCAAGGAGCTGGAGGGCCGCAAGGCCCTGCTGGACCAGGCGCTGAAGGGCCTGGAGGAGTTCGGCGGCTGAGCACCCCCGCTTCGTAACGGAAGATGGCTCCGACAATCGTCGGAGCCATCTTCCGTTGTGCGGCTACGGCCTGCGGGCCGAGGTCACGCGGTAGACGTCGTAGACGCCCTCCACACCGCGCACCGCCTTGAGGACGTGACCGAGGTGCTTGGGGTCGCCCATCTCGAAGGTGAAGCGCGAGGTGGCCACCCGGTCGCGGGAGGTCTGCACGGCGGCGGACAGGATGTTGACGTGCTGGTCGGACAGGACGCGGGTGACGTCCGACAGCAGCCGGGACCGGTCCAGCGCCTCCACCTGGATGGCGACGAGGAAGACCGAGGACTGGGTCGGCGCCCACTCGACCTCGATGATCCGCTCGGGCTGCTGCGACAGCGAGTCGACGTTGACGCAGTCGGCGCGGTGCACGGAGATGCCGTTGCCGCGGGTGACGAAGCCGATGATCGGGTCGCCCGGCACCGGCGTACAGCAGCGGGCCAGCTTGACCCACACGTCGTCGACGCCCTTGACCACCACACCGGGGTCCGCGCTGGAACGCCGCTTGGAGCGGCCGCGGATGGGCGCGGACTCCTCGATGTCCTCGGTGGCCGCGTCCTCGCCGCCGAGGGCCTGGACGAGCTTCTGCACGACGCCCTGGGCGGCGACGTGCCCCTCGCCGATGGCGGCGTAGAGGGAGGAGATGTCGGGGTAGCGCATCTCGTGCGCGAGGGTGACCAACGAGTCGCCGGTGAGGATGCGCTGGATCGGCAGGTTCTGCTTGCGCATCGCGCGTGCGATGGCGTCCTTGCCCTGCTCGATCGCCTCGTC
Organism: Streptomyces sp. NPDC002537; assembly: GCF_053594975.1. NCBI lineage: Bacteria > Bacillati > Actinomycetota > Actinomycetes > Kitasatosporales > Streptomycetaceae > Streptomyces > Streptomyces sp. NPDC002537. Next base: position 35,533 of record NZ_JBSFWT010000048.1, on the reverse strand, counting down.
GCGGCGCTCCTTGGAGAACCAGGCGCGGATCTTGTTGCGGGCACGGGGCGACTTGACGAAGCCCAGCCAGTCGCGGGAGGGGGCCGCGCCCGGCGCCTTGGAGGTGAAGACCTCCACCAGGTCGCCGTTGTCCAGGGTCGATTCGAGCGGGACGAGGCGGCCGTTGACCCGGGCGCCTATGGTGCGGTGGCCGACCTCGGTGTGCACGGCGTAGGCGAAGTCGACCGGGGTGGCCCCGGCCGGGAGCGCTATGACATCGCCCTTGGGCGTGAAGACGAAGACCTCGTTGCGCGAGAGGTCGAAGCGCAGGGACTCCAGGAACTCGCCCGGGTCCTCGGTCTCCTTCTGCCAGTCGAGGAGTTGCCGCAGCCAGGCCATGTCATTGACGGTGTCCTGGTTCTTGCCGACGTTCTTGGGCACGTCGGTGCGCACCTTGGAGGCGCCCGCGACGGCCTCCTGCTTGTACTTCCAGTGCGCGGCGATGCCGTACTCCGCGCGCCGGTGCATGTCGAAGGTGCGGATCTGGAGCTCGACGGGCTTGCCGCTGGGACCTATGACCGTCGTGTGCAGCGACTGGTACATGTTGAACTTGGGCATCGCGATGTAGTCCTTGAACCGCCCCGGGACCGGGTTCCACCGGGCGTGGACGGTGCCGAGCGCCGCGTAGCAGTCGCGGACGGTGTCGACGAGGACGCGGATGCCCACCAGGTCGTAGATCTCGGCGAAGTCACGGCCCCGCACGATCATCTTCTGGTAGACGCTGTAGTAGTGCTTCGGCCTGCCGGTGACGGTGGCCTTGATGCGGGCGGCGCGCAGATCGGCCTGGACCTCGTCGGTGACGATGGCCAGGTACTCGTCGCGCTTGGGGGCACGCTCGGCGACGAGGCGGACGATCTCGTCGTACATCTTGGGGTAGAGGATCGCGAAGGCGAGGTCCTCCAGCTCCCACTTGATGGTGTTCATGCCCAGCCGGTGCGCCAGCGGGGCGTAGATCTCCAGCGTCTCGCGGGCCTTCTTCTCCTGCTTCTCCCGCTTGAGGTAGCGCATGGTGCGCATGTTGTGCAGGCGGTCGGCGAGCTTGATGACCAGGACGCGCGGGTCCTTGGCCATGGCGACGACCATCTTGCGCACGGTCTCCGCCTGCGCGGCCTCGCCGAACTTGACCCGGTCGAGCTTGGTGACGCCGTCCACCAGCAGGGCGACCTGGTCGCCGAAGTCCCGGCGCAGGGTGTCCAGGCCGTACTCGGTGTCCTCGACGGTGTCGTGCAGCAGGCCCGCCATCAGCGTGGCCGGATCCATGCCCAGCTCGGCGAGGATCGTGGTCACCGCGAGCGGGTGGGTGATGTACGGGTCGCCGCTCTTGCGCTTCTGGCCGCGGTGCCAGCGCTCGGCGACCTGGTAGGCACGCTCGATCTGCCGGAGGGTGGCGGTGTCGGCCTTGGGGTCGTTCCCGCGGACGACGCGGAGCAGCGGTTCGAGCACCGGGTTGTACGGGCTGGAGCGCTGGACACCCAGGCGCGCGAGGCGGGCCCGGACCCGGCTGGAGGAGCCGGAGCGCGGTGCGGGCCCCTGCGGGGCGGTGGGCCGGACGGGTGAGGCGCCCGCGGGTGCGGGGGCGGGCTCGGCCGCCGGGCGCGCCGGTGCCGTGCTGCTCCCCTGGCCCGGCGCGGGGTGCGGACCGGCGTCGGACTGCGCGGCGGGCCGGGGCTCGGCCGGGCTGTCGGGACGGCCCTGGGGCGTGCCCTCGGCCGCCGCGGCCTCGGAAGACGGCTTGTCCGGCTGTGCGGCGGTGAGCGGCTGGGCCTCGTCTGGCAAGAGCACTCCTCATGCGGGGTCCGGATCCCCCGTTCAGGTCCGGACTGCCATGGTATCGAGCCGGGCGGCCCGGCTGCCGTGCGCCCGGTGGTGCAATGCGGAACGCGGGGCGGGAACCGGATCTTCCCGGTTCCCGCCCCGCGTTTTCGTCACTGCCGTCCCGTACGGGTCAGAGGGTGATCAGTGCCTCCAGCGGTGCCCCGTCGAGGCCCTCCGCCAGCCGCTGCCGCCCGTCGAGGAAGCCGAGCTCCATCAGCACGGCGACACCCGCCACCTCGGCGCCGGCCCGGCGGATCAGCTGGAGCGCCGCCTCCGCCGTACCGCCGGTGGCCAGCACGTCGTCGATGACCAGGACCCGGTCGCCGGGGCCCACCGCGTCGGCGTGCATCTCGATCTCGGCGGTGCCGTACTCCAGCTCGTACGCCTGGGCGAGGGTCGCTCCGGGGAGCTTGCCCGCCTTGCGGACGGGGATGAAGCCGACCCCGGACCGGACGGCGGCCGGGGCGCCCAGGATGAACCCACGGGCCTCCAGGCCGACGATCTTGGTCGCGGCGAGGCGCTCGCAGATCCCGGCGAAGGTGTCGGTGAGCACCCCGAACGCCGTGGCGTCGGCGAGGAGCGGGGTGATGTCCTTGAACATCACGCCCGGCTTCGGATAGTCCGGCACATCGTGGATGTGCGCGAGCAGCAGGTCGCGCAGCTTCTCGTCGGCCGTGCCGACCCCTATGGCGCTCACCGGCGCTTCCCCGAGGGACGGCCGCGGCCACCGCGGTTGCGGGGCGACGCCTGGTGGACGATCCCGGCCGCGGCCGCGTCCTCCGGCAGCTCGTCGTGCGGGCCGTCCTCGCCCGACTCCGCCTTGGCGGTGGCGGACGCGCGCTTGGCGGCCACGCGCTTGGCCAGGGCCTTCATCTGGGGGTCACGCTCCTTGAAGTCGGCGACCAGCGGGGTCGCGATGAAGATCGAGGAGTAGGCACCGGCCGCGAGGCCGACGAAGAGGGCGAGCGAGATGTCGTTGAGCATGCCCGCGCCGAGGAAACCGCCACCGATGAACAGCAGGCCGGCGACCGGCAGCAGCGCCACCACCGTGGTGTTGATGGAACGCACCAGGGTGCCGTTGAGGCTGCGGTTGGCGATCTCGCTGTAGGTCCAGCGGGTCTGCTTGGTGATGTCCTTCGAGCTCTCCTTCAGACCGTCGAAGACGACGACGGTGTCGTAGAGGGAGTAACCGAGGATGGTGAGCAGACCGATCACGGTGCCCGGGGTGACCTCGAAGCCCACCAGGGCGTAGACGCCCACGGTGATGGTGAGGTCGTGGATCAGGGCGACGAGGGCGGCGAGCGCCATGCGCCACTCGAAGGCGATGGCCAGGTAGATCACCACGAGGAGCATGAAGACCGCGAGACCGGTCCATGCCTTGTTGGCGATCTGGTCACCCCAGCTGGGGCCGACGAGGTCGGTGTTGATCTTGTCCTGGGGGACGTCCAGCTTCTTGGCCAGCGCCTTCTGGGTCGGGATCGACTTCTCCGTGGAGAGGTCGCTGACCTGGACGCGCAGCGTGCCGTTGCCGAGTTTCTGGACGATGGCGGGGTGGCCCGCCGTCTCCTCGGCGGTCCGCTTGGCCTGCTCGACCGAGACCGAGGTCTTGGGCGTGGTGAAGACCGCGCCGCCGGAGAACTCGATGCCGAAGTTCAGACCGCGCACCGCCAGGCCGACGATGGCCGTGATGGTGATGAGGATCGAGATGCCGTACCAGATCTTCCGCTTGCCGACGAAGTCGTAACCGACCTCACCGCGGTAGAGCCGGGCACCGAGGTTGCCGAGCTTGGACATCTCACGCCTCCTTCGGGTCGACGGGAGCGGAGGGGCGACGGGAGGCCCGCAGCGGCGGCTTGGCACCGAGCCGCTTGGGGTCGAGCCCGGACCACGGGTGGCCGCTGGCGAAGAACTTGCGGCGGGCGAGGAGTGTCATCAGCGGCTTGGTGAAGAGGAAGACCACGACGACGTCGAGGAGCGTGGTCAGACCGAGGGTGAACGCGAAGCCCTGCACCTTGCCGACGGTGACGATGAAGAGCACCGCGGCGGCCAGGAAGGACACGAAGTCGGAGACCAGGATGGTGCGGCGGGCCCGCGGCCAGCCCCGCTCGACGGCCGGACGCAGCGTCCGGCCCTCCCTGATCTCGTCCCGGATGCGCTCGAAGTAGACGATGAACGAGTCGGCGGTGATGCCGATCGCGACGATGGCACCGCAGACCGCCGGCAGGTTCAGCGCGAAGCCGATGGCCTGACCCAGCAGCACCATGATCGTGTACGTGAGGATCGCGGAGCACACGAGGCTGGCGAGGGCGACGAGCGCGAGACCGCGGTAGTACGCCACCAGGTAGATGATGACCAGGGCGAGGCCGATGGCGCCGGCGATGAGGCCCGCGCGCAGCTGCTCACCGCCGAGCGCGGCGGTGACGGTCGTCTGGGTGTCGATGCCGAAGGACAGCGGCAGGGCACCGTAGGACAGCACGTTGGCCAGGTCCTGGGCGCTGCCCTGGGTGAAGCCGCCGGAGATCTCCGCCTGGCCGCCGTTGATCGAGGTGGACACGGACGGGTCGGAGACGACCTCGCCGTCCAGGACGATCGCGAACTGGTTCTGCGGGGACTGCTTGGTGGCCAGCTGGCCGGTGACGTCGGCGAACTTCTTGGAGCCGCCGGAGGTGAACTTCAGCTGGACGATCCAGCCGCGGCCCTGCTGGCTGTCGAAGACGGCGGAGGCGCTGCTCACGCCGGTGCCCTCGACGGACACGGGACCGAGGATCTCCTTGGCGGAGCCGTCCTTCTTGCAGGCGACGATCGAGTCGCCCGGGGCGGCGCGCGCGGCGGCCTCGCTCGCGTTGGAGCGGGCCTCCTTGGTGGAGCAGTCCAGCGCGTCGAGCCGCTTCTGGAGCGCGGCGGCGTCGGCCGCCGCGGGGGGCGGCGTGGGGTTGTCCTGCTTGGGCCTGTCGTCCTTCTTGGCGCCCTTGTCGCCCGCGGTGGCGCTCGGGGTCGAGGCCGCGTCGGCCTTCAGGTCGTCGGTGACGGCACGGCCCTGGGTGCTGGCGGACGGGGACGGGGAGCCGGACGGCTTGCCCTTCTCGTCCTTGCTCTTGTCGTCCTTGCCCTTGTCGCCGCTCTTGTCGCCCTTGTCCTTGGCGCCCGCGGAGGCATTGGGGCTGGGCTGCTGCTCGGGCGTCGGGGTGCCCGGAGCGACGCTCAGCACGGGCCGGAAGCCCAGCTTGGCGGTGGTGCCGACCTGCTGGCGGGCCTGCTCGGCGTTCGTCCCCTTGGGGATGTTCACGACGATGTGGTCACGGCCCTGCGTCTGAACCTCGGCCTCGGAGACACCGAGGCCGTTGACACGCCGCTCGATGATGCCGACGGCCGTGTTCATATTGGTTTCATTGATCGCGTTGGGCCGGCCGGGCTCGTTCTTGGCCTTCAGCGTGAAGCTGGTGCCACCCGCGAGGTCGATGCCCAGCCGTGGCGTGGTGCGCCCGGAGGCGAACATCCCCCCAATGAGCGCCACCATGGCGATCAGGATCAGGGCCAGGACACGGCCCGGCCTGCCCTGGCCGCCCGGGGACCTACGGCCCTTCTTCGGTGCTGCCACCTTGTCGTTTCTCCCTGTCCAACCGCCCGGCGTCGGGTGTTCGCCGGACGGCCACGAAGTCTTGTGGGGACCTGCCCCCGCCGGAGCCTAGACCGAAAGGGAACCGCGGCGCACTCATCGGTGAGTGCTCCGCGGTTCCCGAGTGGTGTTACTTCGCTTCGGTGTCGCCCGGCTTGCCGTCCCGCTTGGCTTCCCCGGTCTCCGCAGCACCCGCCTCGTCGGCCTTCTCCGCGGTGTCCTTGCCGAGGTCGATCTTCTTGTCGGCCTTCTCCTCGGCCGGGGCCTCCGCCTCGGTCAGCGAGGAGGCGTCGTCCGGGACGACAGGGGTCTCGGACTCGTCGGGCTCGATGCCGTGGACGATGCGGTTGTACTCCTCGTCCTCCAGGACCGCGCCGATGGCGTTCTTCGCGAAGATGCAGTGCACGCCCGGGGCGACCTCGAGGAGGACCGAGTCGTCGCTGACCTCCTTGACGGTGGCGTACATGCCGCCGATCGTCCGCACACCGGTGCCCGGCTGCATCTGGTCACGCATCTGCGCCGCCTGGCGCTGCTTGTTCTTGGCCGACCGGGTCATCAGGAACATGGCCCCGATAAGCACGATGAACGGCAGGAGAGTCATTGGATTCACGGGACGGGGTTTCCTTCACACGACCACGGGGGGCGCGGCCTGGTCTACGGGGGTGGTATGCCGCACCATACGGTCGGCATCGGCGGAGTCTAAGCGAGTCCGCGCCTAGGGAACAACGCTCAGCATGGCACCGGGGTTCCTGACCCGACCAGCCCACGCGCCGTCACGCGTCGAACAAGCCGGGTGCCCCGGTGCCGCCCGCCGCCTGCCGGGGCGGCTCCATGCCGAGGTGCGCCCAGGCCGCGGGGGTGGCGATCCGGCCCCTGGGCGTACGGGCCAGCAGGCCCTCCCGCACCAGGAAGGGCTCGGCGACCTCCTCGACCGTCTCGCGTTCCTCGCCGACGGCCACGGCCAGGGTGGAGAGCCCGACGGGGCCGCCGCCGAAGAGCTTGAGCAGCGCGGTCAGCACGGCGCGGTCCAGCCGGTCGAGGCCGCGGGCGTCGACCTCGTACACGTCGAGCGCCCGCGCGGCGACCTCGCGGGTGATGACGCCGTCCACCTTGACCTGGGCGTAGTCGCGGACGCGGCGGAGCAGGCGGTTGGCGATGCGGGGGGTGCCGCGGGAGCGGCCCGCGATCTCGGCGGCGCCGTCGGCGTCCGTCTCGACGTCGAGCAGGCGGGCGGAGCGGTGGATGACGCGCTGGAGCTCGGCGGGCGCATAGAACTCCATGTGGCCGGTGAAGCCGAAGCGGTCGCGCAGCGGGGGCGGCAGCAGCCCGGCCCGGGTGGTGGCGCCGACCAGGGTGAAGGGCGGCAGCTCCAGAGGGATGGCGGTGGCGCCGGGGCCCTTGCCGACGATGACGTCGACCCGGAAGTCCTCCATCGCCATGTAGAGCATCTCCTCGGCGGGGCGGGACATGCGGTGGATCTCGTCGAGGAAGAGGACCTCGCCCTCGGTGAGGGAGGAGAGGATCGCGGCCAGGTCCCCGGCGTGCTGGATGGCGGGGCCGGAGGTGATGCGGATGGGCGCGCCCATCTCGGCGGCGATGATCATCGAGAGGGTGGTCTTGCCGAGGCCGGGGGCGCCGGAGAGCAGGACGTGGTCGGCGGTGGCACCTCGGGCGCGCGCGGCCTTCAGCACGAGGTCGAGCTGCTCGCGCACCCGCTCCTGCCCGACGAACTCACCGAGGTCCTTGGGCCGCAGGGCGGCCTCGACAGCCTGCTCCTCGCGGTCGGCGGCGGTCCCGACGAGGCGGTCGCCGTCGGCGGGCGGTGTCGGGAGTGCGGAGTCGTCGTCCCAGTTCACGGGTGAGGCCTTACGGTTCGTGGCGGTCAGGGGCAGGTGCGTCGGGGCGGGTGCGGTCCGCTGAAGGACCCGGAGTCCCGGTGGGGGAACCGGGGGCCCGCCCTCTCACCGGGTGCGGTCGTCCGCCCGCACAGCCGGGCCAGGGGCGGGGCCGGCGAGAGGCACCCACGGTCAGCGGGCCCGGTTCAGCGTCTGGAGCGCGGCCCGGAGCAGCTGGCCCACCTGCGGCTGGGCACCTGCGGCCACCGTCGCCTCGGCCTGCGGCGCCACGGCCGTCACCGCGTCCTCCGCCTCGCGCGGCGCGTACCCCAGTCCGACCAGGGCCGCGTGCAGCTGATCGCGCCATCCGGCGGCAGCGGCGACGGGCGCGGCCGTCCTCCCGCCGGAGCCGACCGGTTCGCCGAGCCGGTCCTTGAGCTCCAGGAGCAGCTTCTGCGCGCCCTTCTTGCCGATGCCCGGCACGGCGGTGAGCGCCTTCTCGTCACCGGTCGAGACGGCGCGCCGCAGTGTGTCCGGGCTGTGCACGGCGAGCATCGCCTGTGCGAGGCGGGGCCCGACGCCGCTGGCGGTCTGGAGCAGCTCGAAGGTCTGCCGCTCGTCGTCGTCGGCGAAGCCGTAGAGGGTGAGGGAGTCCTCGCGCACCACGAGGGAGGTGGCGAGCTTGGCGTGCTCACCGAGGCGCAGCCCGGACAGGGTGCCGGGGGTGCACTGGACGGCCATGCCGATACCGCCGATCTCGACGACGGCGATGTCGGGGGCGAGGGCCGCCACGGGGCCGGAGACAAAGGCGATCATGCGCTGCCCTTCGGGGTTCGTACGGCCGCGTCCAGCGGGCGCGTGGTGCGGCGGTGGGCGGCGACGGCCTCCTGGAGGCGGTTGGTCGCGGGGGCCCGCCAGATGTGACAGATGGCCAGGGCGAGGGCGTCGGCGGCATCCGCCGGTTTGGGCGGCGCGTCGAGCCTGAGCAGCCGGGTGACCATGGCGCCGACCTGTGCCTTGTCGGCGCGGCCGGAGCCGGTGACGGCGGCCTTGACCTCGCTGGGGGTGTGCAGGGCGACGGGGAGGCCGCGGCGGGCGGCGCAGAGCATGGCGACCGCGCTGGCCTGGGCGGTGCCCATGACCGTCCGCACGTTGTGCTGGCTGAAGACGCGCTCCACCGCCACGTACTCCGGACGGTACTCGTCGAGCCACTGCTCCATGCCGCGCTCGATGAGGACGAGGCGGTCGGCGACGTCGGCGTCCGCCGGCGTGCGGACGACGCCCACGCCGAGCATGCGCAGCGGCCGGCCCGCGATGCCGTCCACCACGCCGATGCCGCACCGCGTCAGGCCCGGATCCACCCCCAGCACCCGCATGGCGTGCCCTCCCCTTCGCCGTTCGGCCCTGTGTTCCTGCTGCTGTCGCAGGCTATCGGCTGCCACTGACAACGGCGGATCACGCCGACGGGCCGACGGGTGGTGTCCCGTCGGCCCGTCGGTGAGCCCGTGTGCGCGCCTGTCGTCAGGCGTCGACCTTGGCCATGACCTCGTCGGAGACGTCGAAGTTGGCGAAGACGTTCTGCACGTCGTCGCTGTCCTCCAGCGCGTCGATCAGCTTGAAGATCTTGCGCGCGCCCTCTTCGTCGAGCTCCACCTGCATGGTGGGCACGAAGTTGGCCTCGGCGGAGTCGTAGTCGATGCCCTGCTCCTGGAGCGCGGTGCGGACGGCGACCATGTCCGTGGCCTCGCTGAGGACCTCGAAGGACTCGCCGAGGTCGTTGACCTCCTCGGCGCCCGCGTCCAGGACGGCACCCAGGACGTCGTCCTCGCTGAGCTCGCCCTTGGGGACGATCACGACGCCCTTGCGGTTGAAGAGGTACGAGACCGAGCCCGGGTCGGCCATGGAGCCGCCGTTGCGGGTCATGGCGACGCGGACGTCGGAGGCGGCGCGGTTGCGGTTGTCGGTGAGGCACTCGATGAGCACCGCGACACCGTTCGGGCCGTAGCCCTCGTACATGATCGTCTCGTAGTCGGCGCCGCCGGCCTCGAGACCGCCACCGCGCTTGACCGCGGAGTCGATGTTCTTGTTGGGGACCGAGCTCTTCTTCGCCTTCTGGATGGCGTCGTAGAGCGTCGGGTTGCCCTCGATGTCGACGCCGCCCATGCGGGCCGCGACCTCGATGTTCTTGATCAGCTTCGCGAAGAGCTTGCCGCGCTTGGCATCGATCACGGCCTTCTTGTGCTTAGTCGTAGCCCATTTAGAGTGGCCGGACATCCGCCTGTCTCCTTCGCGTAACCAAATTCCGAACGAACGACTGTGATCCTACCGGGATCGCGCAACCACTCTCCCAACCAGCACCCCTCACACGGAGGCGGGGACCTTCTGCCGGGTCATTTCGACGAACAGGGCGTGCACGCGGTGATCGCCGGTGAGCTCGGGGTGGAAGGACGTGGCCAGCACATTGCCCTGCCGCACGGCCACGGTGTGACCGTCGTAGGTCGCGAGCACCTCGGCCGCCGCGCCGACGGACTCGACCCAGGGGGCGCGGATGAAGACGCCCTCGACCGGGCCGCCCTCGATGCCGGACACCTCGACGGACGCCTCGAAGGACTCGTTCTGGCGGCCGAAGGCGTTGCGGCGCACGATCATGTCGATGCCGCCGAGGGTCTCCTGGTCAGCACGGCCGTCGAGGAGCTTGTCCGCGACCATGATCATGCCGGCGCAGGTGCCGTAGACCGGCAGCCCGGCCCGGATGCGCTCCCGCAGGGGCTCCAGCATGCCGAAGGCGACGGCGAGCTTGGACATGGTGGTGGACTCGCCGCCGGGGATCACCAGGCCGTCGAGGCCGTCGAGCTCCTCGGGGCGGCGGACCGGGCGGCCGACGGCGTCCGCCGCGGCGAGGGCGATCAGATGTTCACGGACGTCGCCCTGGAGGGCGAGTACGCCGATGACGGGGCTGTCGGCGGTGGACACGGTGGGTACCTCTCAACAACGGGACGGCCGGTGGGCGGCCCGCAGCTGCGGGCCGCCCACCGGTGAGACAACGGGACTACCAGCCGCGGTTGGCGTAGCGCTCCGACTCGGGGAGGGTGTCGCAGTTGATGCCGACCATGGCCTCGCCCAGGTTGCGGGAGACGTCCGCGATGACGCTCGGGTCGTCGTAGAAGGTGGTGGCCTTCACGATGGCGGCGGCGCGCTTGGCCGGGTCACCGGACTTGAAGATGCCGGAGCCGACGAAGACGCCCTCGGCGCCGAGCTGGCGCATCAGCGCGGCGTCGGCGGGGGTGGCCACGCCACCGGCGGAGAACAGCACGACCGGCAGCTTGCCGAGCTCGGCGACCTCCTTGACCAGCTCGTACGGGGCGCGCAGCTCCTTGGCGGCGGCGTACAGCTCGTTGTTGTCGTAGCCGCGCAGACGGGCGATCTCGCCCTTGATCTGACGCAGGTGACGGACGGCCTCGACGACGTTGCCGGTGCCCGCCTCGCCCTTCGAACGGATCATGGCCGCACCCTCGGCGATCCGGCGGAGCGCCTCGCCCAGGTTGGTGGCACCGCAGACGAACGGGGTGGTGAAGGCCCACTTGTCGCTGTGGTTGACCTCGTCGGCGGGGGTGAGGACCTCGGACTCGTCGATGTAGTCGACGCCGAGGGACTGGAGCACCTGGGCCTCGACGAAGTGGCCGATGCGGGACTTGGCCATCACCGGGATGGAGACCGCGTTGATGATGCCGTCGATCATGTCCGGGTCGGACATCCGGGCCACGCCGCCGTCCTTGCGGATGTCAGCGGGCACCCGCTCCAGGGCCATGACCGCGACCGCGCCCGCGTCCTCGGCGATCTTGGCTTCCTCCGGCGTGACGACGTCCATGATCACGCCACCCTTGAGCTGCTCGGCCATGCCGCGCTTGACGCGCGCGGTGCCGGTCTCGGGAGTGGCGGACGTGCTGGGAGCCGTGCTGGACACGTTGTGACCTCACTAATCAAGGGCGGCGTTGCTGCACCCTCATACAAACGGCCCCCCGGTCAAGGAAAAAGAGCCAATTCGAGGCCAGTGGCTTGTCAGGCACGGGTGACCGGCCGACGGCCCATGCCGGGCCCTTCCGCTCAGGTCCCCGCGCGGTCGCCCAGCGCCGCCGGCGGCTCGTCGTCCATCTCGAATGCCAACGGGAACGGCGCGTGGCCCGCCAGCCGGAACCAACGCACCTTCCGGTGCGTACGGACCGCGCGCGCCGCGCGGACCGTGTCGTTGTGGAAGCGCCGGGCCATCGGCACCCTGCGGACGGCGGCCGTCAGCTCCCCCAGCGACTCCTCGCCGCCCGGCGCCACCCGCACCGCCTCGACCTGCGGCTCCTCCGCGAACACGGCGCGCAGCGCCTGGCTCAGCTCGCTCTCGGCCACCTCGCGCTGTTCCTCCTCCGCCTGCCGGGCGGCGTGCGCGGCCTGGTAGAGCACGATCGAGGCGGCCGGGTCGAGGACTCCGGCGGTGGCGAGCTCCTGGGCGACCGAGGCGCGCCGCAGCAACTGCGCGTCCAGTGCGGCCCGCGCGGCGTCGATACGGCTGTGCAGCCGGTCCAGTCGGCCGGCCGTCCAGCTCAGATAGATGCCGATGACGACGAGCGCGGCGACGATCCAGATCACAGTGGTCACGCCGGGCCACGTTACCGCTCACCGCGGGGCCGTCTCCGCGCCCGGGCCTCACCCTGCCCGATCCGGCCGGATCCATACCCGGCCCCGGTGCGGCTCCGGCCGAGCCCCGGTCCGGCACCGGTCACGCACCGGTCCGACTCCGATCCGGCTCTGGTCAGGCTCCGATCCGGCCCCGATCACGGCTCTGGTCCGACTCTGGTTAGACCCCGATCCGGCTCCGGCCGGGCTCCGATCCGACTCCAGTCCGACTCCGATCCGGCTCCGATCCGGCTCCGCGCCCGGCCCTCACCCGACCGATCCGGCCGGACCCACACCCGGCCCCGGTCGGGCACCGATCCGGCTCTGGTCAGACCCCGATCCGGCTCCGGTCAGGCACCGGTCCAGCTCCGCGCCCGGCCCTCACCCGACCGATCCGGCCGGACCCACACCCGGCCCCGGCCCGGCCCCGGCCCGACTCCGGCCGAGCCCCGGTCCGGCCCCGGGTCTCCACCGCGGCCCTCCGGCCGCGGGTCCGTTGCCGGCTGCGGCGGGAGCGCCTTGAGGACGCCTCAAGGAGGCCGTGCGGAGCGCGGTCGGGGGTCCGATGGTCTCCCTCGCCACGCAGTGGAGCCGCACACCGGATACCGCGGAAAGTGGCGGGCCGGGGAAAAGGCCCGCCGTCCACCCACGGGTGGAGTCCCCGCCGGGCAGATGTCCACCCGGCTCTCGACCCCGGCTCCGATCCGCCTCCACCCGGCCCGCGCCTAGCGTTCTCGGAAGACGCCGCAGAAGACGCCGCACCGGACGGAGGCCCTCATGGACCGGCGCACCAGGCGAGCTCTCCTCGCCCCTCTGGCCATCGACATCCTGCTGCCGCTCGCGCTGTTCTACATACTGCGCGCGCAGGGCATCACCCAATGGCAGGCCCTCCTGTTCAGCAGCGCGATCCCCGCCGCCCACGCCCTCGGCACGGCCGTCCTCCGCCGTCGCGTCGAGTTCTTCGACCTGTTCATCGTCGGGCTGCTCGCCGTCTCCGCGGGGACGTCACTGATCAGCGGAAATCCCCGGGTGCTGCTGCTGAAGGACGCGGCGCTCCCGGCGCTGCTGGGGCTGTGGATCATAGGCACGCTGTTCCTGTCGCGGCCGTTCACGTTCCACTTCGGTGCGAAGCTGCGCACCGGAGCCGCGGTGGAAGAGGCCGAACGCGCCTGGCGGGAGATGCCGGAGTACCGCGGCGCGCTGCGCGGGCTCACCGTCCTCTGGGGCTGCGGCCAGTTGCTGGACGCGGCGCTGAGCACGGTCGAGGCGCTGACGCTGCCGGTCGATGTGGTGCCACTGGTCGGGCGGATCCAGTCCATCACCCTGATAGCCCTGGTCGTCGTGGTCACGGTGCGGCGCAGCAGGGGGTTCCGGGCACGGTACGGACAGTCCCTGTTCGGTACGGGTCCCGGCGCGCGGGAGCGGCTGGAGGAGGCGCCCAGCCGCACCTGAGCGGCCCGCCGGCGGGGGAAGCGACCCGCCGACGGCAGCCCTCAGTCCCTCGCCAGCCCGAAGCGGGAGAAGAGGCCGGTGCGCTCATCGGCGGCCACCGAGACCGCACCGGCCGTCACCGTCTCGTAGACGGCCAGGATGTCCGCACCGACCCTCGACCAGTCGAAGCGCCGTACGTGCTTGCTGCCCCGCTCGCTGAGCCCGGCCCGGCGCTCGGGGTCGCCCAGCAGCCGTACGGCGGCGGCGGCCAGCGCGTCCGCGTCCTCGTTGGCGAACAGCTCGCCCGCCGAGCCCTGGTCGAGGACCTGGGCGAAGGCGTCCAGGTCGCTGGCGAGGACGGGCACGCCCGCCGACATCGCCTCCACGAGGATGATGCCGAAGGACTCCCCGCCGGTGTTGGGCGCCACATAGACATCGACGCTGCGCAGCAGCCGTGCCTTGTCCTCGTCGCTGACCATGCCGAGGAACTCGACGCTCTCCCGCATCTCACGGGGCAGGCCGGCCACGGCCTCTTCCTGGTCGCCGCGCCCGGCGACCAGCAACCGGGTGCCGGGGCACTCCGTGAGGATGCCCGGCAGGGCCCGCATCAGGACGGGCAGGCCCTTGCGCGGCTCGTCGATGCGGCCCATGAAGCCGATGGTCGGGGCGCCGGGGCGGCCCCGCCACTCCTCCTTGGGCTCGGCGCGGGCGAAGAAGTCCACGTCGACGCCGTTGGGGATGACGACGGCATCGCCGCCCAGGTGCTCGACCAGGGTCCTGCGGGCGTATTCGCTGACCGCGATCCGCGCGCTGATCTTCTCCAGCGCCGGCTGCAGGATCGGATAGGCCGCGATCATCGCGCGGGAGCGCGGATTGGAGGTGTGGAAGGTCGCCACGATCGGGCCCTGCGCGGCCCAGCAGGTGAGGAGTCCCAGCGAAGGGGAGGTGGGTTCGTGGATGTGGATGACGTCGAAGTCGCCGTCGTGCAGCCAGCGCCGCACCCGGGCGGCCGACAGGAAGCCGAAGTTCAGCCGTGCCACCGAGCCGTTGTACGGGACGGGCACGGCCCGGCCCGCGGAGACGACGAAGGGCGGCAGCGGCGTCTCGTCGTCCGCCGGGGCCAGCACCGACACCTCGTGGCCCAGCCGGATGAGGTGCTCGGCCAGGTCACGGATATGGAACTGGACGCCGCCGGGGACGTCCCACGAATAAGGACAGACGATCCCGATCCTCAAGGCTTCTCCGTTCCGGAGCTCTTGTCGGTGGGCTCATCATCGCGCCGGGCGAGGTCTGCGAGCCACAGTCGCTGGAGCATGTGCCAGTCCTGCGGGTGGTCGGCGATGCCCGAGGCGAAGGCATCGGCGAGCTGCTGGGTCAGCGCGGCGGCCTTCTCCGCGCGGGTGCCGGTCTCGGGTACCTCCAGCGGTGCGTGGATCTTCCCCTTCATCACCGGCGAGCGGTCGTACCAGAGGGTCACCGGCAGCAGCACGGCGCCGGTCTGCACCGCGAGCATCGCGGGCCCCGCGGGCATCTTCGCCGCCTCGCCGAAGAACTTGACCTCTATCCCGGAGGAGGACAGATCGCGGTCGGCCACCAGACAGACCACGCCCCCGGCGCGCAGCCGCCGCGCGAGCGTCCCGAAGGCGCTGCCGCCCGCGTGCGGGAGGACCTCCATACCGAGGCCCTCGCGGTAGGCGACGAAGCGGTCGTAGAGCGTCTCCGGCTTGAGCCGCTCGGCGACCGTGGTGAAGGGCACCCCGAGCCGGGTGGTGAGCCAGGCGCCCGCGAGGTCGTAGTTGCCCATGTGGGGCAGGGCCAGCACCACGCCGCGGCCGCTCGCCAGCGCCGCCTCCAGGTGGGGCAGCCCCTCGGGGACGAAGCCCTCGCGGACGCGCTCGGCACTCCACGTCGGCAGCCGGAAGGACTCCATCCAGTAGCGCATGTACGAGCGCATGCCCGACCGCGAGAGCCGGGCGAGCCGGTCCGGCCCCGCGTCGGGCAGGACGCGGGCGAGGTTGGACTCCAGGCGCAGCACGCCCTTGCCGCGCCGCCGCCAGGCGAGGTCGGCGATCTGCTGTCCGAGCCCGGTGGCCACGGGCTCGGGGAGCTTCTTCACCGTGCCCCAGCCGAGTCCGTACAGGGCGTCGGTCAGCTTCTCGTTCACGCGGGCCCGTCCCCCCGGTCCGCCGTTCCGGCCGCCATCGCGTCCGCCTCGGCGGCCTCCCGGCGCACGGTCACCACGCGCTGGACCATGGTGATCAGGCTGCCGACGGCCACGATCCACAGCGCCACCGGCAGCAGGTACTGGATGCCCGGCACACCGAACTTGTGCAGCCCGGCGAAGCCACAGGCCACCAGGGAGATCACCAGCCGCTCGGCGCGCTCGACCAGGCCGTTGACGTTGACCGGCAGCCCGATGCTCTCGCCGCGCGCCTTGGTGTACGACACGACCTGGCCGCTGGCGAGGCAGAAGATCGTGACCGCGCACAGGGTGAGGCTGTCGCCCCGCCCGGCGTACCAGAGCGCGAGGCCGCCGAAGATCGCCGCGTCGGCCACCCGGTCCAGCGTCGAGTCGAGGAACGCGCCCCACCGGCTGGAGCGCCCCAGCTGGCGGGCCATGTTGCCGTCGACCAGGTCGGAGAAGACGAACAGCGTGATGACGACCGTGCCCCAGAAGAACTCGCCCCGGGGGTAGAAGGCCAGCGCACCCGCGATGACACCGCCGGTGCCGACGAGGGTGACCGCGTCGGGGCTGACGCCCAGGCGGATGAGCAGGGCGGCGAACGGCGTGAGAACACGCGTGAAGAACGCACGCGCGTACTTGTTCAGCATGGCCTTCCCGGAGGGTCGTGACGGGCCGCGTGGTCAGGAGGCCACCGGCTGGCCCATCGTAGCCAGGCGGCCAGGGGCCGCCGCGCACGCATCGCTCCGTCCGGCCCCCGTCCCCCTTGTCGCACCCCCGCCACCGCGCGGCCACGACCCGTTCCGGGAGCGTTCCCGGGCCGTCCCCGCCCCCGCCCGCCGCCTTCCGGGAATCGCCCCCCGGTATACGCCTCTGTGTGCGATGTATGGACGCAGCGTTACCACAGTGGAAAGCTCGAAGGACCGCAGGTGTCGACCGGGAGGCGGGACACATGGGCGAGAAGACGGGCACATATCCAGGGGCCGCGGGCAGTGCGGAGTCGGCCGACCGGCCGAGCCACGTGCGCAACGTGGTGCTGGTCGGCCACAGCGGCTCGGGAAAGACCACGCTGGTCGAGGCGCTGGCCCTCGCGACCGGCGCGGTCAATCGGGCCGGCCGGGTCGAGGACGGCGGCGCGCTGTCCGACTACGACGAGATCGAGCACCGCCAGCAGCGTTCCGTACAACTGTCCCTGGTCCCCGTCGGCTGGGCCGGGATCAAGATCAACCTCTTGGACGCACCCGGCTACGCCGACTTCGTCGGCGAGCTGAGGGCCGGTCTGCGGGCGGCGGACGCGGCCCTCTTCGTCGTCTCGGCGGCGGAGGGCACCGAGGGCATCACCGGAGCCACCCGCACGGTGTGGGAGGAGTGCGCCGCCGTCGGCATGCCGCGGGCCATCGTGATCACCCATCTGGAGGCCGCCCGCGCCGACTTCGACGAGATGACGGAGTCCTGCCGCAGCGCCTTCGGCGGCGACTCCCCCGACGGTGTGCTCCCGCTCTACCTCCCGCTGCACGGGCCCGAGGGGCCCGACGGCCACCGCGGCGTCGCGGGCCTCATCGGCCTGCTCTCGCAGCGCGTCTTCGACTACTCCTCCGGCGAACGGGCGGAGACCGCGCCCGCCCCCGACCAACTGCCGCTGATCGAGGCGGCCCGCAACCGGCTCATCGAGGGAATCATCGCCGAGAGCGAGGACGAGACCCTCATGGACCGCTACCTGAGCGGCGAGGAGATCGACGTCAAGACCCTCGTCGAGGACCTGGAACGCGCCGTGGCACGCGGCAGCTTCCACCCCGTGCTCGCCGCCGCCCCCGCCCCCGAGGGCGCCCGGCAGGGCCTCGGCACCGTCGAGCTGCTGGAACTCGTCACCGGCGGCTTCCCCACCCCCCTGGAGCGCAGCGTCCCCACCGTCACCACCCCCGACGGCCGCCCCCACGCCCCCCTGACCTGCGACCCGGCGGGCCCCCTCGCCGCAGAGGTGATCAAGACCTCCTCCGACCCCTACGTCGGCCGGATCTCCCTGGTCCGCGTCTTCTCCGGCACCCTGCGCCCCGACGAGACCGTGCACGTCTCCGGCCACAGCCTGGAGGACCGCGGCCACGAGAGCCACGACGTGGACGAGCGCGTCGGCGCCCTCTCCTCGCCCTTCGGCAAGCACCAGCGCCAGCTCGCCCAGGCCATCGCCGGGGACATCGCCTGCGTCGCCAAACTCGGTCACGCCGAGACCGGTGACACCCTCTCCGGACGGAACGACCCGCTCCTGATGGAACCCTGGCGGATGCCGGACCCCCTGCTGCCCGTCGCCATCGAGGCCCACAGCAAGGCCGACGAGGACAAACTGTCGCAGGGCCTCGCCCGGCTGGTCGCCGAGGACCCCACCATGCGCCTGGAGCAGAACCAGCACACCCACCAGGTCGTCCTCTGGTGCCTCGGCGAGGCCCACCGCGACGTCGCCCTGGAACGGCTGCGCACCCGCTACGGCGTACGGGTCGACACGGTGCCCCACAAGGTGTCGCTCCGCGAGACCTTCGGCTCGAAGGCCACCGGCCGCGGCCGGCACGTCAAACAGTCCGGCGGCCACGGCCAGTACGCCATCTGCGAGATCGAGGTCGAGCCGCTGCCCGGCGGCTCCGGCATCGAGTTCGTCGACAAGGTCGTGGGCGGCGCCGTGCCCCGCCAGTTCATCCCCTCCGTGGAGAAGGGCGTACGCGCCCAGGCCGCGCGCGGCGTCGCCGCCGGATACCCCCTGGTCGACGTGCGGGTGACGCTGCTCGACGGCAAGGCCCACTCAGTGGACTCCTCCGACGCCGCCTTCCAGACCGCGGGCGCCCTCGCCCTCCGCGAGGCCGCCGGCGAGACCCGTATCCATCTCCTCGAACCGGTCGCCGAGATGGAGATCCTCGTCGCCGACGAATACGTGGGCCCCGTCATGAGCGACCTCTCGGGACGGCGCGGCCGCGTCGTCGGCACCGAGCAGTCCGGCAGCGGCCGCACCCTCGTCCGGGCCGAGGTGCCCGAGATCGAGATCGGCCGCTACGCGGTGGACCTGCGCTCCCTCTCCCACGGCACCGGGCGGTTCAGCCGCCGCTACGCCCGCCACGAGCCCATGCCGCCCCAGCTCGCCGAGCGCATCAGCGAACTCACCGAGAACGGAGCATAGTTCGCAAGCCGCCCGCCCCAACTCGTCCGGGGCGGGCGGCTTTGCGATCTCCTGCGACAGGCGGCACCCCGCACGGATACGCTGGTATACGCGGACCAACACGTATGACACGGGCGGCCGTCGGAAGCCGCACCGGAATCGGGCATGCGCGGCATTGGGGGCATCAGTGGCAGCAGGGGATCCGTTCGACTTCAGCCCGGGGGCACAGATCCCGCTCTCGGGCTCCTCCGGGCAGACCGCGGCGACCCAGGCACTCGCCTCCGCCGCCTACCGCGACGGCCCCGTGGACGAGCTCCTCAAGGCCAACTCCGACTGGGCCACCTCCGAGGTCAAGCCGCCCCGCATATCGCTGTTCGAGCCGAACCTGGGCGAGGCGTTCTCCCGCGCCGTCCAGCTCCGGGTGCTCGGCGGCGGCCGCAAACCGCTGATCCAGTCCTTCGGCCTCGACCCCCAGCCCGTCGTCGAGCACTGCCTGGCCGCCAGCCGCATCCGCAAGCAGCGCGACATCCGACTCACCGTCATCATGCTGGTGGCAGGCGTGCTGTTCCTGCCCGGCGTCCTCCTGTGGCTCGGCGCCTTCCAGCTCCGCCGCACCCTCGCGGGCGCGCAGAACAAACGGGCCGGGGCCCTCGGCATGGTCCTGCTCTCGGCCCTCGCCATCGGCGCCGTCATCCTCATGATCAAGCTGCCGTTCCACGGCTTCTGGGGCATCTACCTCCGCGCCATGCTCATCGCCCCGCTCATCGGCGGTTTCCTCGCCCACCGCGTCTGCGAGAACACCGCGAAGGACCTCCGCGACCGCTGGTCCGGACTCCTCGCCGGCGGCGGCATCGGCGCGAAGATCCCCGAAGCCGTCCCCAAGAACCCCGGCGAGACCGCCGCCGAGCGCCTGCGCCAGTCCCTGGAACGGCTCGCGGCCGAACAGCACAGCAACGTCGTCTTCTACGCCGGCCCCAAGGGCATACTCGGCATGGGCACCCGCTGGGGCAGCTGGCAGCTCGCCGAGGAGCTCGTCCCCGCCGACCCCGAGAAGGAGATCAACCCCTTCCGCAGCTGGGACGTCATCCGCGCCATCCACGACCAGCTCCGCCTGCTGGAGCGCAGCCCCCTGCACACCGGCGGCTTCCCCACCCCCGCCGTCGAGCACTGGGTCGTCTCCCCCGTCGGCGAGGGCGCCGGATCCGTCTCCCGCCCCGAGGGCACCGACGGCTTCCAGATACGGGGCGCGGAGCTCCAGAAGATCTGCAACGAGCAGCAGTTCGGCGCCGGCAGCAGGCACTACCTCGGCGTGCAGTTCGTCCTCTGGGACGGCCAGCTGGTGATCACCCTTCTGATCACCGTCACCGTCCTCCACAAGACCCTGCGCATCGAGGTCACCGGCCACGCCCTCGGCCCCGTCCACGGCCTCTTCATGGGCACCCCCTCACCCCGCACCAAGACCGTCACCAAGACCGTCAAGTTCTGGGAGACCCGCACCCGGAACCTGCCGATCGTGCCCGCCAAGGAGGTCGTCCGGCTCGCCGCCCGCGCCCCCCTCACCTGGTACCCGCCCCTGCTGGAGTTCTGGGGCGGCAAGCTCGTCCTGCCCGAGCCGTTCGGTCTGCGCCACGCCTGGGCCGACAAGCCGTGGCGCCACCGCTTCATGGCCGACGACGCGCTCCGCGCCACCACCCCGGTCCTCCGCGTGGTGCACCAGGCGGCGCTGCGCGTCCTCGCGGAGAACGGCGTCGACACCGAGCGCTTCGCCGGCCGCGCGATGAACCTGAGCGGCGCCGTCCAGGACCCCCAGCCGCGCGCGGCGGACGTCTACAACGCCTGACCGGCCGTCACCCGCTGGGCCTCACCGGAAGATCCCGGTGTGGCCCAGCGAATACCGGCCCGGCTGCGGGTACACCGCCAGCCCGTGCGGCCCGGAGCCCACCGGGATCTTCGCGATCAGATGCCCGTCGGCGGTGTCGATCGCGTACACCTCGGAGTCGTAACGCCCGGACAGCCACAGCACCTTGCCGTCCGCCGACACCCCGCCCATGTCCGGGCTGCCACCGCCCGGCAGTTCCCACTTCTCCACCAGCTTGCGGCTCGGCAGGTCCAGCACCGAGATCGATCCCTCGCCCCGGTTGGAGATGTACATCGACCTGGAGTCCCGGCTGACGTACAGCCCGTGCGCGCCCTTGCCCGTCGGCATCAGCGTGGGCTCGGTGAACTTGTCGCCGTCCAGCACCCAGATGCCGTCGGCCATCATGTCGGCGACGTACCAGGTCTTCCCGTCGGAGGAGATCTTCACGTCCTGCGGCATCGCCCCGTCGAACGGCAGCTTCTGCTGGCCGATGACCTTCATCTTCGCCGTGTCGACCTTGAGCAGTTCGCCCGAGAACTCGCACGAGACGATGAAGTACTTCCCGTCCGGCGAGAAGTCCGCGTGGTTGACCCCCTTGCACTTCACCGGCTCGGTCTTCTTCCGCTTCATGGTGTGCGCGTCCCGGAAGACCAGCTCCCGGTCCATCGACGCCATCACCACCGCGTACTTGCCGTCGGGGGTGAAGTAGAGGTTGTACGGGTCGTGCACGTCGACCGGCTTGCCCGCCTTGCCGGTGGCCGGGTCGATGGGCGTCAGGGTGTGCCCCCGGTCGTTGTTGACCCACAGCGTCTTCAGGTCCCACGACGGCACCACGTGCTGCGGCTGGGAGCCCACCGGGATCGTCTCGATCACCTTGTACGTCTTCGGGTCGATGACGCTCACCGTGTCCGACTCCGTATTGGGCACATAGACCCGCGACGGGAAGTTCTTCACCACGGGCGACAGCAGATTCGGCCGGTCCGCGGCGTACAGGTCGTGCGGATCCAGCAGGGGCGGCATCCCCGGCAGCCCGTGCTGGGCCGCTTCCGCCTTGCGCTGCGTGCCCTCCCCGGGATGGGCGTCGGCCGCCTCGTCGCTCGAGCCCCCGCCGCAGCCCGAGACCAGCAGGGCGGCGGCCGCGGCGAACAGCAGGGCCACGCGGGCACCGCGCGGACGGGACCGGCGGAGAGGACGACGGCCGTGTCGGTCGTACCAGGACTGGATCATCGGGTCAGCAGCTCCGTAGTCGTCACCGCGCGCAGACCGCGGCGGTGCAGGCCGTCGAGGATCGCGGGCAGCGCGGCGACCGTGCCGGCGTGCCCGAAGTGCAGGCTCACGATCGAACCGGGCCGCACCGCGCCCAGCACCGTGCGCTGGACCTCCTCCGCGCCCGGGTCGGTGTAGTCGAGGGAGTCCACGTCGTACGAGAGGACGTGCGGATACCCGGCCCTGCGGGCCAGCGCGGCCACCCGGTCGGTGGCGAACTGCGCGCGCGACGGCCGGAACCAGCGCCCGATGCCCCCGGTCAGCCGCCGCAGCCGGTCCGCGCACTGCGTGATCTCCGCGTACGCGGCGTCCTCCGGCATCGCGGCGATGTCGAGGTGGCGCATGGTGTGATTGCCCAGCTCGTGCCCGCCGTCGAGGACGCGCCGGGCGAGCTGCGGCTGCTCGTCGAGCCACTGCCCGACCGCGAGCACGGTCACCTTCGCCCCGGCCCGCTCGGCCTCCGCCAGCAGCCCGGTCGCGGACCGCTGGTCGCCCTGGCCGTGGAAGGTGAGTGCCACGGCGCTGCCGGTACGGGGGCCGTGGTCGATCTGGGCGGGGAGTCCCGCCGGGAGCGGCGGCACGGACGGGGCCGGCGGCGCCGTCGCCCGTACGGTCGGATCGGTGACCCGGGCGGCCGGGCGCCCGTCGTGCCGCCCGCAGCCCGCGGCGGCGGCCCCCGCGAGGGCGCCGCCCGCGGCCGCGCGCAGCACAGTGCGGCGGTGAAGGAAAGTCACCGCACTATCATCACTGCTTTTTATTGAGGCTTTGGGAGATTTGCCCGTTTTTCCACGGCGCGTGCCCCCATTGGCTGGATATAAGGACTATTACGCTGCGGGCCAGACATCCGCGAGCATCTTGCGGGTGTCCGCGAGCAGTTGAGGCAGGACTCGCGTGTGGCCGATGATCGGCATGAAGTTGGTGTCGCCACCCCAGCGCGGGACGATGTGCTGGTGCAGGTGGGCGGCGATGCCGGCGCCCGCGGCATCGCCTTGGTTCATGCCCAAGTTGAAGCCGTGCGCACCGGAGGCGGCGCGCAGCGCGGTCATCGCGCGCTTGGTGAATTCGGCCAGCTCAAGGGTCTCGGCGGCGTTGAGCTCGGTGTAGTCGGCGACGTGCCGGAAGGGGACGACCAGGAGGTGGCCGCCATTGTAGGGGTAGAGGTTCAGCACGGCGTAGACGTGCTGCCCCCGGGCGACGACGAGGCCGTCCTCGTCGCTCTTGGCCGGGATGGTGCAGAACGGGCAGCCGTCACCGGCCCCCGGGCCGCTCGGCTTGCTCTCTCCTTGGATGTACGCCATCCGGTGGGGCGTCCACAGGCGCTGAAAGGCGTCCGGGGACCCTACTCCGATCTGCTGCTCCGGCTCAGTCGTCATGCGAGCCAGCATATTCCCCGACGGGAGAACGAAGAGGGGCGGCCCTGGTGGGCTGCCCCTCTCAGCCCCGCATGCGCGGGGACCACACAATCAACTGACCGCCGTTCTACGGCTACAACGGTCCACCCCCGCTCACGCGGGGACCAAATCACACCTGTACGCGGCGCTCCACCACGTCAACGAGCTCCTGCAGAGCGAGGTCACGGGGAACCCCGTTCTTCTGCGAACCATCGCGGTAGCGGAAGGAGACCGTGCCCGCCTGCATGTCCTCGTCACCGACGATGATCATGAACGGGACCTTGAGCTTCTGATGGGTGCGGATCTTCTTCTGCATACGGTCCGAGGAGGCATCCACCTCGACCCGCAGGCCCTTGCGCTTCGCCTCGGCGGCGAACTCCTGCAGGTACTCGACGTGCGCGTCACCGATCGGGATGCCGACCGCCTGGACCGGGGCCAGCCACGCCGGGAACGCACCCGCGTAGTGCTCCAGCAGGACGGCGAAGAACCTTTCGATGCTGCCGAACAGCGCACGGTGGATCATGACCGGCTGCTGACGGGAGCCGTCTGCGGCGGTGTACTCAAGATCGAACCTTTGCGGAAGGTTGAAATCGAGCTGAATGGTGCTCATCTGCCACGTACGGCCAATGGCATCCTTGGCCTGCACCGAGATCTTCGGGCCGTAGAAGGCCGCGCCGCCCGGGTCGGCGACCAGCTCGAGGCCCTGCTTCTCGGCCACCTTGCGCAGGGTCTCGGTGGCCTCCTCCCAGGTCTCGTCACTGCCGACGAACTTCTCCGGGTCCTTGGTGGACAGCTCCAGGTAGAAGTCGTTCAGTCCGTAGTCGCGCAGCAGGTCGAGGACGAAGGTGAGCGTCGTGTCGAGCTCCTCCGCCATCTGCTCGCGGGTGCAGTAAATGTGCGCGTCGTCCTGCGTGAAGCCACGGGCACGGGTCAGGCCGTGCACGACGCCGGACTTCTCGTAGCGGTAGACCGTGCCGAACTCGAACAGCCTCAGCGGCAGCTCACGGTACGAGCGACCGCGCGCGTCGAAGATGAGGTTGTGCATCGGGCAGTTCATGGGCTTGAGGTAGTAGTCCGTGCCCGCGTCGAGCTGCATGGGGGGGTACATGCCGTCGGCGTACCAGTCCAGGTGGCCCGACTTCTCAAAGAGGGCGCCCTTGGTGGCGTGCGGGGTGTAGACGAACTCGTACCCTTCCTCCTCGTGCCGGCGGCGCGAGTAGTCCTCCATGACCCGGCGGATGATGCCGCCGCGCGGGTGGAAGACCGCGAGACCCGAGCCGATCTCGTCCGGGATGGAGAAGAGGTCCAGCTCGCTGCCGAGCTTGCGGTGGTCGCGCTTCTCCGCCTCCGCGAGGAACTCCAGGTGCGCCTTCAGCTCATCCTTCGACGGCCAGGCGGTGCCGTAGATGCGCTGGAGCTGCTTGTTCTTCTCGCTGCCGCGCCAGTAGGCCGACGCGTTCCTCATCAGCTTGAACGCCGGGATGAACCGGGTCGTCGGCAGGTGCGGGCCGCGGCAGAGGTCCTTCCAGCACAGCTCGCCGGTCTTCGCGTCCAGGTTGTCGTAGATGGTGAGCTCGCCCGCGCCCACCTCGACGTCCGCGCCGTCGTCGTGCGAGGCGGAGCCCTTGAGGCCGATCAGCTCCAGCTTGTAGGGCTCGTTCGCGAGCTCCTCGCGGGCGGCCTCGTCGGTGACCACGCGGCGGGAGAACTTCTG
The DNA here is from genome assembly GCF_053594975.1 of Streptomyces sp. NPDC002537. NCBI lineage: Bacteria > Bacillati > Actinomycetota > Actinomycetes > Kitasatosporales > Streptomycetaceae > Streptomyces > Streptomyces sp. NPDC002537. The sequence continues at coordinate 10,582 of NZ_JBSFWT010000048.1, read as the reverse complement.
GCCCCGCTTCTGGATCTCCTGCATCTTCTTCTCGATGGCCTTGAGGTCATCGGGGTGGAAGGGCTTCTCGACGTCGAAGTCGTAGTAGAAGCCGTCCTTGACCGGCGGGCCGATGCCCAGCTTGGCCTCGGGGAAGAGCTCCTGCACGGCCTGGGCCATGACGTGCGCGGTGGAGTGGCGCAGGATGTCGAGGCCGTCCTTGGAAGAGATCTCGACGGGCTCGATCTCCTCGCCGTCGGCGACGACGTACGCGAGGTCCTTCAGCTCGCCTGCGACACGCGCGGCGACGATGGTGCGCTCCCCGGCGAACAGGTCGGCGGCAGTAGTGCCCGTCGTCACCACGCGCTCTTCCCGCTCGGAATCGCGATGGATGATCACACGGACGTCTGACACCGGTCTCTCCTGACTCAAGGGGGCGCGACAGTGGGCACTGCGCGCCTGAATCGTACCGAGCCCGGCCCCTTGGGCGCGAAACGGTTTGCACAGGCGTACGGGAGCCCTCCTGGAATCCCTTGCGGCAGGCCGGTCACGCGTCGTCGAAGAAGTCCGGATTCTCCTGCAGGGACTTGAGCAGCCGGTCCCGTTCGGCGTCGTCCACCGTGACGGGGGCGATGCCCGTGGCGTCGGCCAGCCTGCGGAACCCGCCCCTGCTCTCCAGCCGTCCGCTCACCCTGAGGGGCAGCCCCAGGAGGTGGGCACGGCCCGCGAGCCGGTAGTCGTCCTCGCCGAGCACGACCCGCACCTGGGCGACCTCCGCCCCCGTGAGGACCCGGAGCCGCACCACGCCCGCCCCTGCCGGATGGTCGCGGCGCATCCGCACCACGGCGCCCGTGATCCGTACGGGCACGGAGGGCTCGTTCCGGACGTACCGGGCACCGGCTTCCCGGAGGGCGGGCAGGTCGCCCGGGGTGAACTCCACCGGTTCCGGGCGGGCGGCGAAGCCCTCGGGCGGGCCCGCCGCCGGTGACCAGTGGACGTCGATGCGGATGCCCTCGGAGCCGCGCACAAGGGCGCCGATCGCCTCGGTGAGCTCCTGGCACACGCCCGCCTCGACAGCCGATTCGAACGCTTCCCGGCCTCCGGTGGCGCGCTGGTAGTCGGTGGCGTCCCGGGTCGCGTAGAGGGCCCTGAGCAGGGTGGTGGTGACCGTGCGGCCGTCGTGGTCGCGTTCGTCGGGGCCGACGGGCAGGAAGACGGTCAGCTCCCGGCCGCCGGGGGCGGGCCCGACCAGCAGCCGGTCCAGGGCGGCCTCGGCGCGGCGGCGGTGGCGGGCGCCGTGGTAGCCGACCGGTGCGTGGGCCGTGAGCGCGGCGGCCAGCAGCATCCCGCGCGCCCCGGCCCGTAACCGCTCCTGCGCCACCCAGGCGGCGGCCGGGACACCGGTGTCGGGCACCTCGCGCCGCCAGTGGATCTCGTCGCCCGGGACGCGCAGGGAGAGCAGGACGTCGCGCGCGGAGGGGGCGGGGCTGCGCTCCAGTGCCGTGAGTGCCTCGGCGAGGAGGTCGGCGCTGTCGGGATAGCCGCGGCTCTCGGGGAGCAGGATGCTGGTGCCGGTGCCGTCGGGCGGCGTCCAGCGGCTGTACGCGCCGGGGGCGCCGCCGCGCCGCCGCCAGCCGTGGCGGGCGAGCAGGGCGCCGAGGATCGCGGGGTCGGCGGGCACGGGCGGCCGTATCGGGTGTCGGCTCGGGCGGTGCATCAGGGTCTCCCTCCCGCCCCGACCCGCGTCATGATCTCGCAGAGCGCCCGGTCGTCGAAGATGCGCGTGGTCGGGATGCGCACGGTGGTCCGGTTCCTGCCGGTCACCGGGTGTCCGGCGAGGTTGGTCCAGTAGCAGCAGTGGCGTAGTGCGAGGCTGTCGTGTCCGGCGTGGAGCCAGTCGTCACGGGCGCGGGGGACGATCATCACGACGAGGATCTTGTGCACCGAGACGGGGGTGCGGGCGAGCTTGGCCAGGTGGTCGTTGTCGAGGGTGAAGGCGAAGGTCGGGGGCCCGGGTGGTCTGGTGGCCCGGGGGTCGGTGCGGGCGGCGGCCCGGGGGCCCAGCTGGTAGGTGCACTTGAGCTGGACCTTGATGGTGACCTCGTCGTCGACGGTGTGGCCGGGGGCGCTGTGGCTGACGTGCCAGTCGATGCCGTAGTCGGGGAAGGGCTGCGCGAGGGAGCAGCCGGCCGCGGCGGCGACCGCGTGCAGATAGCCGACCTGGAGCGTCTCCATGCATGCGGTGGTGGCCAGCGCGCCGCGCGTAGGGGCGATCGGTCCCGGCCGCGTGGGGGTCGGCCCGCCCCGTTCGGGCCGTGGGAACGACATGTCCGAATCCCTCCGGGCGTGGTCGGACCGTTCGGTCCGTACATGTGTGTTGTCTCCTTTGCAACTCCACTGCAAACAAGGGCGGTTCGTATGACGGAATCCCCGGGTATCACCTCGCGGGGAGGGTGAAATCTCGCCATTCGGCAGACAAGCGCGAGGAGTTGGGGAGATGTGCTGGTTCGAGGGGCCACTCGCCGCTTTTGACACCGAGACCACGGGGGTCGATGTCGAGCAGGACCGGGTCGTGTCCGCGGCGGTCGTGGTGCAGTCGTCCGAGGGGGCGCCGCCTCTGGTCACCCGATGGCTGGTGGATCCTGGAATTCCGGTTCCACCGGGGGCGACGGCCGTCCACGGCCTGACGGACGATCACCTCCAGCGCAACGGGCGCTGGCCCGCGCCGGTGATGGAGGAGGTGGCACGGGCGCTGGCGGAGCAGGCGGCGCACGGCATACCCCTGGTGGTGATGAACGCGCCGTTCGACCTGACCTTGCTGGACCGCGAGTTGCGGCGGCATCGCGCCTCGTCGCTGGCGGGGTATCTGGGGTCGGTCCCGCTGTGTGTGCTGGACCCCTGGGTGCTGGACAAGCACCTGGACCGCTACCGCAAGGGCCGCCGCACCCTGACCGATCTGTGCGGCCAGTACGGCGTCGAGCTGACGGGCGCGCACGACGCGGCGGCGGACGCGCTGGCCGCGCTGGAGGTCGTACGGGCGCTGGGCCGGCGCTTCGCGTCACGCCTGGAGCGACTGACGCCGGTGGAGCTGCACGCGCGGCAGACGGTGTGGCACGCGGCACAGGCCCGCGGGCTCCAGGCGTGGTTCGCCCGGAACGGGTCGGAGGAGGCGTGCGACCCGGCATGGCCGATGCGCCCGGCGCTGACCACCGCGGCCTGATGAGAGCCCCGGTCCGCTCCCCCGGGAACAGAGGCCGTCAACGCACAAGGCCGGTACGTCGATTGACGTACCGGCCTTCTCGGGTGGGCGATACTGGGATCGAACCAGTGACCCCTTCGGTGTGAACGAAGTGCTCTCCCGCTGAGCTAATCGCCCGAGTGTCTGTCGGGGTTTCCCCCGGCGACGCACTGAACAATACAGGTCGCGGCGGCCCTTCATCAAATTCCCTCGGTCCCGGCCGCCAGCCTGGCCCGGAGCCCGCGCCGTCCGCCGCGCATCGCCCAGGTGTGGTTGGCGACGAAGAGGGGGCGGGCGGGGATCGCGAGGCGGCGCATCAGGGGTTTGCGGACCTCGACCTCCTGCTCGAAGCGGGCCTGGCTGCCGGTCGGCCCGTGCGGCAGGACGGTCCAGCGCGCCCAGCCCTCGAGGTCGCCGGTCATGTCGACCTCCAGGGTCCGGGCCACGGGGTCGCGGCGGCCCCGGACGGCGATGCGGAGCTCGTACGGCAGGAGGGAGCGGAGTCGCAGGCTGCCGGTGTCGTCCCCGGTCGGGGTCATCCCGCGCACCAGGGGCCACCAGGAGGGGTAGTCGTCGAGGCGCTCCAGCCGTCCGTAGAGGGTGTCCGGCGGGGCCGCGAAGGTCCACGTCGTACGGAAGCGGTACCGGTTCGGGGCGGCCAGGGCCGACGGGAGGGGCATGGGTCCAGAGCACACCAAAAAGCCGAAGGTCCGCAAGGACGAACCTTGCGGACCTTCGGCGTGGGTGGGCGATACTGGGATCGAACCAGTGACCTCTTCGGTGTGAACGAAGCGCTCTCCCGCTGAGCTAATCGCCCGGGATTCCGTCGGGGTCGCCCCCGGCGCACCGCAAACATTACCGCATGTCAGACGGTGTTCGGTACCGGTCGGCCCGGCACCCGGCGGCGGGCACGCCACGGCATGACCGTGCCGCACTTCGCCGCCGCGACCCCGGCGGGCGGACGCGGGCGGGCACCGCGGCGATCACCGGCCGACCGGGGCGGACGGCTCCGCCGGGGCCGCTCCCCGATCGCGGCCGTTCCGGTTCCGCCGTCGGCCTCCGTCGCACCGGGCCGCCGCTCGTCACTCTCCGCATTCATACGCTCCAACACACCCGGTCGAACCGCAACTCACCGGAATGGCCGTATTCACAAGCGAACGGCTCCGCCGTACGAGGTATCCGAACAGTCTTAAAACGGTCAGAGGGGTTTACAACGGCACCGTAGGTGGCATGTCGATTTCGCCGACGTGCGAATCCCCGAGCGCACACTGAGCGAAAGGCCCTGGCGCTTATGAACACCACGGTCAGCTGCGAGCTGCACCTGCGCCTCGTCGTGTCGAGCGAATCCTCACTGCCTGTACCCGCAGGCCTGCGGTACGACACGGCCGATCCGTATGCCGTGCACGCCACCTTCCACACCGGAGCCGAAGAGACGGTCGAGTGGGTCTTCGCCAGAGATCTCCTCGCCGAGGGTCTGCACCGGCCCACCGGCACCGGCGACGTCCGTGTCTGGCCGTCCCGCAGCCACGGTCAGGGCGTCGTGTGCATCGCACTGAGCTCCCCTGAGGGCGAGGCCCTGCTGGAGGCCCCCGCGAGGGCTCTGGAGTCGTTCCTGAAGCGGACCGACGCGGCGGTGCCACCGGGTACCGAACACCGTCACTTCGACCTGGATACGGAGCTCTCGCACATCCTGGCGGAGAGCTGACCACAGGCCGGGGCTGACTCCGGGCGCGCCCGCCCACTCGGGGGGTCGGGTGCGCGTCGTCTCGCATAGGGCAGGCCGTACGGCGCCGTCACCGCGGATCCACCGCGGGCGACGGCGCCGTCGCGTTGCGGAGCCGATAGAGTCGGGTCCCGATCGAACAAATGCCGCCCCAACCCCCGCCGGCCAGGGAGCGAACGAACCGTGCTGATCAACCACGACACCCGGTACGCGCTCGACGCCGTGGTGGGCCTCGTGAACACCGCGAACCCGGGTCCCGAGGGCGGTCCGCCCGACACGCTCACCGATCTCGCCGCGCTGCGGGAGTTCGTCGAGCGCCACGACGTCAGCGGTGTCGGCACCCTCCGGGAGCAGGACCTCGTGGCCGTACGGGCAGTGCGGGACCGGTTCGCACGGGCGTTCTCCGCCGAGGACACGGCCGCGCTCGCGGAGCTGCTGAACGCCATGGTGGCGGAGGCCGGGACCACGCCGCGGCTGACCGATCACGACGGTTACGACTGGCACGTGCACTACTTCGCGCCGGGCGCGTCCGTCGCCGAGCACCTGGCCGCGGACGGTGGCATGGCGCTGGCCTTCCTCGTCGTCGCGGGTGAGCGGGAGCGGCTGCGGCGGTGTGCGGCACCGGACTGCGGGCGGGCCTTCGTGGACCTCTCCCGCAACCGGTCGCGCCGCTACTGCGACGGGCGCACCTGCGGGAACCGGCTCCATGTCGCCGCGTACCGGGCGCGGCGCAAAGAGGCCACCGGCTGAGGCGCCGGGCGCCCTCGGCACGGTCCGACGAAACGTCAGGGAAAAGGCCGTCGGGAACAGCTCGGCGGAATACCGGGAAATGGCGTGGACAATCGCCTCGGCGGCCTCGGATAACGGTGGCCGGGGCTCCCTTTTCTGACGGGTCGACAGTCGGGCGGCGGCCGCGGCGGGTCCGCCGGATTCCGCTAGATTCCGTGCTTTTTCAGAATGGCTTCGATATCCGAGAAGTCGTCGGCGCCGCCGGAATTCTTACCCTTGGCCTGAGCTCGGGGTGTGGCGCGGCCCGGATTCAGTGACGGAGCGGAGGCGCCGGGGGTCAGCGCCTCGCGGCCCGCGGCGGCCTCGGCGGCCTTCCGCTCCTTGCGGCTGGGCTTGCCGCTGCGCCGCTCCACCGCTCTGGTCAGCATGAAGAGCGCCGCGGAGAGCGCGAGCACGCCGAAGCCCAGCCAGACGCCCGGGTCGAAGACCAGGCCGGTGAGCCAGCGGAGTATCCCGGTCATGGCCAGGCCGACCGGGACCAGGGCGTAGGCGGCGATCCGGGTCGCGGCGAGGAAGCGCTTCCGGTAGGCCGTCATGGCCGCTGTGCCGAGGCCGGCCGCGGACACCGCCGTGGCAATGATCGTCGAGGCCAGCATCCTGCTCCTCCTGCTTCTGGCGCTGTGCGGGGGCTCCCCGGCCGGGGTGCCTCCTTCCATCCTGCACCGGTCCGCACCGCAGTGGCCACGGTCCGCGGGGAGGCTCCGGGAGATCTCGGGGTCATCTCGGGGGGCGCGCTCCTCCCCAGGGCTGACCCGGCTGGAAGACTGGCCTCATGAGCGACACCACTACCGGCACCACCGCGCGTGCCACCCTCGACGTCTGGTGCGAGTTGCAGTGCCCGGACTGCCGTACCGCCCTCACCGACCTCCACGCCCTGCGCGACCGCTACGGCGACCGGCTGGACATCCGGCTGCGGCACTTCCCGCTGGAGCGGCACAAGCACGCGTACGCCGCGGCGCAGGCCGCGGAGGAGGCCGCCGAGCAGGGGCAGGCGTGGCCGTACGTCGAGGCGGTGCTGGACCGCGTCGACGAGCTGGCCGCGCGGGGCGAGGAGCTGCTCCTGGAGGTGGCCGGTTCGCTGGGGCTGGACGCGGACGAGATGGACACCGCGCTGATCGACGGGCGGCACCTGCTGATGGTCGACGCGGATCAGGCGGAAGGGAAGGCGATCGGCGTCAAGGGCACTCCGACGTATGTGATCGGCGGGGAACTGCTGGACGGCTCGAAGAGCCAGGAGGGGCTGCGCGAGCGCCTCACGGAGATCGTGGACGGGATTCTGGGCGCCTGATCCCCCGCTCCCCGGCGCCTGTGGTCACGCCCCTTGCGGGGCGCGGCCCGCGTTGTCAGAGCAGGGGCTTGTACAGGTGGTATTCCGTCGGGCGGTAGCCCAGGGACTCGTACAGGCGCAGGGCGGGCGTGTTGCCCGCGAAGACGTTGAGGCCGATGTCCGTGGCGCCGGTGGCCAGCGCCTCCGCCTCGGCGAGCAGCATCAGGGAGCGTCCGTGGCCGTGGCCGCGGTGTTCCTCGGCGACCTCGACGTCGTAGACGTAGGCGCCGGGCTCGTCGGGGCCGTGGTCGCGCAGGGCCACCCAGAGGGTGCCGACGGGGGCGCCGTGGTGGGTGAGGACCCTCAGCAGCGCGTGGGTGGTGGCCAGGCCGTCGGGGAGCGCGCTGCGGTGGTCGGCCGCGGCCTTGGCCCGCGCCTCGTCCGCGGGCACGCCCCGGTCGGTCCAGCTCCGGGCGTACTCGGCCCGCGCGTGCTCGTCCCAGGCGGTGTACTCGTCCTCGGTCATGGGCCGCCCCTCGGTGCCCTCGGGCAGCCGGGGGGCGGTGGTGAGCGGTTTGGCCATGTTGCGGTTGCGCTCGACGTAGCCGAGCGCGCCCGCGAGTCCCAGGGCGACCTCCGCCTCCGCGTCCACGGAGACCTCGACGCGGCCGCACCCCCAGCCGCGCAGCACTTCCTCGGCGGCGAGCGCGGCGACGGTGCCGCGGCCCCGGTGGCGGTCCCGCTCGTCGATCCCCAGCCGGACGATCCGGCCGACTTTGGGGCCGAACCGGTCGTCGGTGGCCAGGTCGATGCGGCCCACGGGTCTGCTGTTGACGCAGACCTCGTACGAGCGGGACCGGCCGCCGGCGGCGGTGCGCTGTTCGGGTGCGGTGGGGCGCAGGGTGGTGGTCACGCTGGTTTTCTACCTGCCTCGCGCCCGTACGTCACGTGCTTTACGGATCGATGTCCGCCGCCGACCGCTCCTCGAAGATCCGCGCGGCCTTGGCGGTCACGGGGCCCGGGGCGGTGGGGAGTTCACGGCCGTCGACGGCGCGGACGGCCTGGACGTCGCGGAGGGTGGAGGTCAGGAAGACCTCTTCGGCGCGGTCCAGGACGTCGGCGGGCAGGACGGTCTCGCGGGCGCCGGTCCACTCGACGACGAGGGCGCGGGTGATGCCCGCGAGGCAGCCGGAGGCGAGGGGCGGGGTGTGGAGCTCTCCGTCGAGGACGACGAAGACGTTGGAGCCGGTGCCCTCGCAGAGCTCGCCGGAGGTGTTGGCGAAGAGGGCCTCGGTGGCGCCCCGCTCCCGGGCCCTGGCGAGGGCGACGACGTTCTCGGCGTACGAGGTGGACTTGATCCCGGCGAGGGCGCCGCGTTCGTTGCGGGTCCAGGGGACGGTGACGGCGGTGGTGGTGTCCGGCCGCCGGGAGGTCTCGCCGAGGGCGACGAAGAGCGTGGGTGCGGCGGGCTCGCGGTCCGAGCCGAGGGGGGCGAGGCCGCCGGTGTAGGTGATGCGGAGCCTGCCGAGCGGCATGGGGTTGGCGTCGAGGACGGCCGCGCAGGCCCGGCGCACCTCGTCGAGGTCGGGGTCGGGGAGTCCGAGGCCCCGGGCGGAGGCGGTCAGCCTGGCGAGGTGGCGGGTCAGGGCGAAGGGGCGGCCGTGGGCGGCCTTGAGCGTCTCGAAGACTCCGTCGCCGACCGTCAGTCCGTGGTCGAAGACCGAGACCCGGGCGCTGTTCTCGTCGTGCAGGGAACCGTTGAGCCAGATCGTCACCGTTTCGTCCCTCCGAGCGGCTGATGGGTGCCCGACGCTATCGCGAGCAGCCGGGAAGCCTTCAGCTCCGTCTCGGCCCACTCCCGTTCGGGGTCGGAGCCCCAGGTGATCCCGGCGCCGGTGCCGAAGCGCAGGGTGGGGCGGGAGGTGCGGTCGATCCAGAAAGTGCGGATGCCGACGGCGAGTTCCCCGGTGCCGCGGTCGGCGTCGACCCAGCCGACGCCGCCGCAGTACGGGCCGCGGGGCACGGTCTCCAGGGAGCGGATGATGTCGAGGGCGCTGGCCTTGGGGGCGCCGGTGACCGAGCCGGGCGGGAAGGTGCCCGCGAAGAGCTCCGCCCATCCGGCGCCGTCGGCGAGTGTGCCGCGGACGGTCGAGACGAGGTGGACGAGGCCCGGGTGGGGTTCGACCGCGCAGAGCGCGGGGACGGTCACCGAGCCGGTGGCGCAGACGCGTCCGAGGTCGTTGCGGACGAGGTCCACGATCATGACGTTCTCGGCGTGGTCCTTCTCCAGCAGGTCCTCGGCGGTGCGGCCGGTGCCCTTGATCGGGCCGGACTCGACGGTGCGGCCGGAGCGGCGCAGGTAGAGCTCCGGGGAGGCGGTGGCGACCTCGACGCCGTGGGCGGGCAGGCGGACCGTGCCCGCGTAGGGGGCGGGGTTGCCCCGGGCGAGGAGCGCGGTCAGGGCGTCGACGTCGGCGCGGGTGCCGTCCGCGGGGTCCGTCAGGGGCGCGCTGAGCACGCGGCAGAGGTTGGCCTGGTAGACCTCGCCGGCCGCGATGTGCTCGCGGATGCGGCGCACGCCCGCGGTGTAGGCGGCGCGGTCGAGGGAGGACGTCCAGTCCTCGGGGGCGGGGCCGCGCCACCGGCCGGGGACCGCGGCGGGCGCGGGAGCGGGCCGTACGTCCCCGAAGCGGGCGCACAGGAGCTCTCCCTCGAAGTCCGCGACCACCGCCCACCAGCCCGTGGAGTCCAGGGCTGCCGGGTCGCGGGTGACGTCACGGAGATCGGTGGCGAGGAGGCCGCCGAAGCGGGCCATCGGGGGGAGGCGGTGCACGTCATCGAGTCTATGGCGGGGCCGCGCCGGGTGGCCTGGACGAACAATCAGCGCAGCACGCTGCGGAAACGGAATTTGAGCTGGCGCTGGAATCCGCTAGAGTTCAACACGTCGCCGGGACGCGGAAGCGAAACGGACAGACACTGCGGACGTAGCTCAGTTGGTAGAGCACCACCTTGCCAAGGTGGATGTCGCGAGTTCGAGTCTCGTCGTCCGCTCGAGTTGGGGGATCTTCCCGAACCCCCGCACTCCTGGTGGAGTGGCCGAGAGGCGAGGCAACGGCCTGCAAAGCCGTCTACACGGGTTCAAATCCCGTCTCCACCTCCAAGGACGATTAGCTCAGCGGGAGAGCGCTTCCCTGACACGGAAGAGGTCACTGGTTCAATCCCAGTATCGTCCACCGAGATCCTCGCGGATCTCCCCGCGCGATTAGCTCAGCGGGAGAGCGCTTCCCTGACACGGAAGAGGTCACTGGTTCAATCCCAGTATCGCGCACGCAGCACCACCCCGGACGATTAGCTCAGCGGGAGAGCGCTTCCCTGACACGGAAGAGGTCACTGGTTCAATCCCAGTATCGTCCACCGAGGTCCACGTGGATCTCCCCGCGCGATTAGCTCAGCGGGAGAGCGCTTCCCTGACACGGAAGAGGTCACTGGTTCAATCCCAGTATCGCGCACACAGATCGGCCGAGGGCCGGGGTCCGAGACCCCGGCCCGCTGACCATGACCACCGCGTACAGCTCGGGGGTCGGGC
>NZ_JBSFWT010000047.1:0-59447 GCF_053594975.1 Streptomyces sp. NPDC002537 | reverse complement strand
TCGTCGCCGGTCTCCAACACTACGCGCGGACGCTGACGATCGGGGACCCTGTGGATAACTCCACGGTCGTGGGCCCGTTGATCTCCCGGAGCCGGTGCGGCGACCGGGGCCGGAGCGGCGACCGGGGCCGGGGCCGGAGCGGCGGCGGGGGCCGGAGCGGCCGGGGCCGCACCCGCGACACCGATGACGGCGAGCTTGGCGCCGACCTCGGCGGTCTCGTCCTCGGCGACGAGGATCTCCAGCAGGGTGCCGGCGACCGGGGCCGGGATCTCGGTGTCGACCTTGTCGGTGGAGACCTCGAGCAGCGGCTCGTCGACCTCGACCGTCTCGCCGACCTCCTTGAGCCAGCGGGTGACGGTGCCCTCGGACACGGACTCGCCCAGGGCGGGGAGCACGACCGGGGTGCCCTCGGCGGCACCGGCGGCCGGGGCGGCCGCGGGGGCCTCCGGAGCCGGGGCGGCGGCGACCGGGGCCGGAGCCTCGACCGGCGCGGCGGGGGCCTCGGCGGCCGGAGCGGCGGCCGGGGCCGGGGCGCCGGTGCCGTCGTCGATGATGGCCAGCTCGGCGCCGACCTCGACCGTCTCGTCCTCGGCGACCTTGATGGAGGCCAGGATGCCGGACGCGGGGGCCGGGATCTCGGTGTCGACCTTGTCGGTGGAGACCTCGAGCAACGGCTCGTCGGCCTCGACGCGCTCACCCTCGGCCTTCAGCCAGCGGGTGACGGTGCCCTCGGACACGCTCTCGCCGAGCGCCGGCAGTGTTACGGAAACCGCCATGGTTGCGGTTGCTCCTTACGAGTAGTGCGGATGGTGGTGCGCTCGGGAATTAGTCGTGCGCGTGCAGCGGCTTGCCGGCCAGGGCCAGGTGGGCCTCGCCGAGCGCCTCGGTCTGCGTCGGGTGCGCGTGGATGAGCTGCGCGACCTCGGCGGGCAGCGCCTCCCAGTTGTAGACCAGCTGGGCCTCGCCGACCTGCTCACCCATGCGGTCGCCGACCATGTGGATGCCGACGACGGCGCCGTCCTTGACCTGGACGAGCTTGATCTCGCCCTGGGTCTTCAGGATCTTGCTCTTGCCGTTGCCCGCGAGGTTGTACTTGAGGGCGACGACCTTGTCCGCGCCGTAGATCTCCTTGGCCTTGGCCTCGGTGATACCCACGGAGGCGACCTCCGGGTGGCAGTACGTCACGCGGGGCACGCCGTCGTAGTCGATCGGCACGGGCTTCAGACCGGCGAGCCGCTCCGCGACCAGGATGCCCTCGGCGTAGCCGACGTGCGCGAGCTGGAGCGTCGGGACGAGGTCACCGACGGCCGAGACGGTCGGCACGTTGGTCTGCATGTACTCGTCGACGAGGACATGGCCGCGGTCCATCGCGATGCCCTGCTCCTCGTAGCCGAGGTTCTGCGAGACCGGGCCGCGGCCGATGGCCACGAGCAGCACCTCGGCCTCGAACTCCTTGCCGTCCGCGAGGGTGACCTTCACGCCGTCGGCGGTGTACTCCGCCTTCTGGAAGAAGGTGCCCAGGTTGAACTTGATGCCGCGCTTGCGGAACGCGCGCTCCAGCAGCTTGGAGCTGTTCTCGTCCTCGACCGGGACGAGGTGCTTGAGGCCCTCGACGATGGTGACGTCGGTGCCGAAGGACTTCCACGCGGAGGCGAACTCGACGCCGATGACGCCGCCGCCCAGCACGATCGCGGACTTCGGCACGCGGTCCAGGAACAGCGCGTGGTCCGAGGAGATGATGCGGTCGCCGTCGATCTCCAGGCCCGGCAGCGAGCGCGGCACGGAGCCGGTCGCCAGCAGGATGTGACGGCCCTCGATACGCTGGCCGTTCACGTCGACCGAGGTCGGGGAGGACAGCCGGCCCTCGCCCTGGATGTGGGTCACCTTGCGGGAGGCGATCAGACCCTGCAGGCCCTTGTACAGGCCGCCGATCACCTCGTCCTTGTACTTGTGGACGGCCGCCATGTCGATGCCCTCGAAGGTGGCCTTGACACCGAACTGCGCGGACTCGCGCGCCTGGTCGGCGATCTCACCGGCGTGCAGCAGCGCCTTGGTGGGGATGCAGCCGTTGTGCAGGCAGGTGCCGCCGAGCTTGTTCTTCTCGATCAGGGCGACGTCCAGACCCAGCTGCGCACCGCGCAGGGCAGCGGAGTAACCGGCGCTGCCGCCTCCGAGGATCACTAGGTCGAAAACGGTGCTGGCGTCGTTCGCCACGTCACGTCCTCCATGCATGGGTACGCCGGAGCCGGTCGTCGATGACCGGGCGGCGGCTGTTGTTCGGCCGCTTTTGCTTCGGCCCTGGGTCAATGGGGCCCTGTCCTGCCGAGACAACATCTTCGCACTTGTTGACGGACGGCGGGACGCCGGGCCGGGCCTCCGAGGAGACTGATGCGTCACCTTCAGGGGTTACTCACGCGTACGGGCCGGTGGATTTCGTTACGGGCGAACGAATGCCAGGCGGCCCCGGGCGAAACGCTCGGGGCCGCACATTTCGCACGCGAGGCCGATCCGGCTCAGCCCAGGTCGCCTTCGGCGGTGTGCTCGGCCAGCCGGACGAGGGTACGGATCGAGGAGCCGGTACCACCCTTCGGGGTGTAGCCGTAAGGGGCGCTCTCGTGGTAAGCCGGGCCGGCGATGTCGAGGTGCGCCCAGGGGATGCCCTCGCCCACGAACTCCTTCAGGAAGATGCCCGCGAGCAGGCCGCTGCCCATCCGCTCGCCCATGTTGGTGAAGTCGGCGACGGGGGAGTCCATGGCCTTGCGCAGCTCGGCGGGGAGCGGCATCGGCCACGCCTGCTCGCCGACCTCCTCGGCGATCTCGTAGAGGGAGGTGCGGAACGCGTCGTCGTTGGCCATGACACCGAACGTGCGATTGCCGAGCGCGACCATCATGGCACCCGTCAGGGTGGCGACGTCCACCATCGCGTCGGGGTTCTCCTCCGAGGCGCGGGCCAGCGCGTCGCCCATGACCAGCCGGCCCTCGGCGTCCGTGTTGAGGACCTCGCAGGTCCTGCCGCCGTACATCCGGAGCACATCGCCCGGACGGGTGGCGGTGGCGGACGGCATGTTCTCGGCGAGGGCCAGCCAGCCGGTGACGTTGACCCGCAGCCCGAGCCGCGCCACGGCCACGACCGCGCCGAACACGGCGGCGGCGCCCGCCATGTCGCACTTCATGGTCTCGTTGTGACCGGCCGGCTTGAGGGAGATGCCGCCCGAGTCGTAGGTGATGCCCTTGCCGATCAGGGCGAGGGTCTTCTCCGCCTTGGGGTGGGTGTAGCCGATGCGCACCAGGCGCGGCGGGTTGACGGAGCCCTGGCCGACGCCCATGATGCCGCCGAAACCGCCCTTGAGCAGCGCCTTCTCGTCCAGCACCTCGACCTTGAGGCCGTGCTCCTTGCCCGCGGCCTGGGCCACGGAGGCGAACGCCTTCGGGGTGAGGTCGTTGGGCGGCAGGTTGACGAGGTCGCGGGCGCGGTTGATCTCCTCGGTCAGCACGGCGGCGCGCTCGGCGGCCGCCTTGTACGCCTTGTCCCGGGGCTTGGCGCCGACCAGCACGACCTCGGCGAGGGGCGCGTTCTTGTCGGCCTTCTCGTTCTTCCTGCTGCCGTCGACGGGGACGAAGGAGTACGCGCCGAGCAGCGCGCCCTCCGCGATCGCCGCGGTGGCCCCGGGGCCGTCCACCGGGAGGGCGAACCCGGCCTTCTTGCTGCCCGCCAGCGCGCGGGCCGCGGAGCCCGCGGCGCGGCGGAGCGCCTCGTGGCCGAAGTCCTCGCCCTTGGCCGGGGCGTCGCCCAGCCCGACCGCCAGCACGACCGGGACCTTCAGCCCGGACGGGGCGGGGAGCTTGGTCGTCTCGCCCTCGCCGCCGGTGGCGCCGAGGGTCTCCAGGACGGCGGCGAGCTTTCCGTCGAACGCTTTGTCCACGGCTTCGGCGCCGGGCGCGACGAGGGGGCCCTTGGGGCCCTTGGCCACGCCGATGACGATGGCGTCCGCGCGGAGCGTCGCCGCACTGGAAGTGCTGAGAGTCAGAGCAGACACGGTGTTGGGGTCCCTACTTCCGTTGAGTTCCTCGGCCGATGGGTGGGCCGGCCGCACCCTCGGCATCGTATGCGCCGGTAACACGATGCCGGGTTCCGGGCCACGGGTCGCCGTACGGCGGGTTGATTTCCGGCTGGCGGGGCGTCCCCCGGACTTCTGGCTGCGGACCGTCTGCCTCCCCCAGCCTTCGGCCGGGGGGACCCCCAGCGGCGGGGGCGGCCTGCGGCCGCGTCCTCAAACGCCGGACGGGCTGGTTTTGCTGGCGTAGTCCGTAGTCTGCGGGCCGCAGGTCAAAGAGCCACGGTCCGCGAAATCCAGCCCGTCCGGCGATTGAGGACACCGCGCGGAGCGCGGTCAGGGGTCTGGGGCGGAGCCCCAGTTTCGGGAAGGGAAAGGCCCGCCGCAGGCGCGTGCCGGCCCGCAGCCGGAGGTCTGTTCGCCGTCCGCCCGGCGCGAGGGCACCTCAGCCCAACGTCAGCGCGACCAGCGCCGTCGTCGCGGAGGTTTCCGCGAGGGCGCCGAAGACGTCACCGGTCACGCCACCGAAGCGGCGCACGCAGTGGCGGAGGAGCAGCTCCGCCGCCAGCAGGGCGAGCAGTACGGCGGCCGCGCCGTGCCAGGACAGCACACCGGCCCCGAGCGCGAGCACCGCGACGGCCACCGCCAGCGCGGAGCGCCCCCGCAGGACGCCCGCCACCGTGGCCCCCAGCCCCTCCGGCCGGGCCGGGGGCACCCCCGCCCGGGAGGCAAGGGTCAGGGAGCAGCGGGCGGCCGCCGCGGCCACCAGGGCCGCCGCCGCGCCGCGCGCCGCGCCCTCGCCGTACAGCGAGGCGAGGGCGGCGACCTGCCCGAGGAGGGCGAGCAGCAGGGTGATGACGCCGAAGGGCCCGATGTCGGACTGCTTCATGATGCGCAGCGCGTCCTCGGCCGGCTTGCCGCTGCCGAGGCCGTCGGCGACGTCCGCGAGGCCGTCCAGGTGGAGGCCGCGGGTGAGGACCGCGGGCACCGCGACGGCGGCCACGGCGGCGAGCGCGGGGCTCGCGCCCAGGAGCAGGAACAGCCAGCCCGCCGCACCCGCGCAGCCGCCCACGGCGAGCCCCGCCAGCGGTGCCGCCAGCATGCCGCCGCGGGCGGCCGCACGGTCCCAGCGGGTGACCCGTACGGGCAGGGCGGTCAGGGTGCCGAAGGCGAAGCGGAGGGCCTCGCCGGGGGTCGCGCGGGCGGAGGTCGTGTCGGTCATCGCGGGCACCCTATCCCGTCGGCCGGCGCAGTAGGTTTGCTGGTGAGAGGCGTTCGGGAGCGGGGTTCCATGGGTCACTGGCTGGCGCGCAACATTGTCGAACCGGGCAAACTGCCGCTGCTGCTCGCGCTGGCCGCCTTTGTGCTGACCTTCCTCGTCACCCGGGTGATCACCCGGCTGATCCGGGCGGGCAGGGGCCCCTTCCGCAACATCAACCCCGGCGGGCTGCATGTGCACCATGTGGTGCCCGGCATCGTGCTGATGGTGATCGGTGGCTTCGGCGCGGTCGCGGAGGGCAGGCACGGCTTCGGGGCGATGGTGTCGGCCGTGCTGTTCGGCACCGGCGCCGGGCTCGTACTGGACGAGTTCGCGCTCGTGCTGCACCTGGACGACGTCTACTGGACGGAGCAGGGCCGCAAGAGCGTCGAGGTCGTGGTGATGACGGCGGCGCTGGTCACGCTGCTGCTCTCCGGCTTCCTGCCGTTCGGTGTCAACGAGCTGACCCCCGACGAACTCCAGAACCGCACCATCGTCATGACCAACTTCCTGGCCAACTTCCTGATCTCGCTGATCGCCCTCGCCAAGGGCAAGCCGCGGATCTTCGTGATCGGCTGTGTGGTGCCGCTGGTGGCGCTGATCGGCGCGGTGCGGCTGGCCCGGCCCGGGTCGCCGTGGGCGCGGCGGTTCTACCGCGCCCGTCCGAAGGCCCGCCGCCGGGCGCGGGTGCGCGCCTACCGGCACGACGCCCGCTGGGCCGCCGTGCGCAACCGCCTTCACGACCTCCTGGCCGGTGCCCCCGACCGCTGACCGCCGCCCTGGTAGGCGTCCCGCCGGGGCTTGCGCCGCCGCCGCGCCTCGTCGGCGACGCAGAGCACGAGCATCGCGAGGACGGCCGCGATGTGCTCCTTGCCCGCCAGGTTCGGCTTGACGGCGGCCTCCACCGCTATGGCCAGCACGACCGTGGCGCAGGTGAACCACGCCCGGTAGCGCCAGGAGATGTACACCGCCAGCCCGACCACCGCCGCCGAGGGCCCGGTGTCGATGACCTTGGCGGCCTCCGGCGGCAGCCCGAACACCGAGCCCGGCCCGATGTGGACGGCCAGCCGCGCGTACATCGTCCCGGCGAGCGTGGCCACGTACGAGATGGCCAGCGTGCGCCACTTGCCCAGGCAGATCTCCGCGATGCCGAAGACCAGCAGCACCTGTGCCAGCGCGCCCCACACCGGCAGGTCCAGCGCGGGGACGAACAGCGAGAGCGGGGTCCGCAGCAGCGCCAGCCACCAGGGCAACTGCGCCTGTACCGAGCCCAGTTTCTGCACCGGCTGGAAGCCCCAGGGCTGGTTCTGGACCAGCTGGAAGACCGAGGTCAGGACCACGGCCGTGAGCGTCATGGGGATCGCGCGGAGCTTTTCGCGCACGAGGGCCCGCCGGACGGTGCCGACGAGCGGGCCCCATTCGGTGCACGCGGCGCGACGCAGCGCCGCGCGGTTCATCGTGGGCTCTCCAGGTGCTTTCGGTTGAGCCACTTGGGCAGGCCGGGGGCTTCCAGGAAGCCTTCGGCGCGGGCGCTCGCGATCCCGATCCTCGGCAGATCGCTGCTCTTCTCGAACAGCATGAAACGAGGTTCCCAGATGGGGCGGTATTTCGCATTTGCTCGGTAGAGCGATTCGATCTGCCACCAGCGGGAGAAGAAGCTCAGCAGCGAGCGCCAGATCCGCAGCACCGGTCCCGCGCCCAGCTTCGAACCCCGCTCGAACACCGACCGGAACATCGCGAAGTTCAGCGAGACCTGGGTGATGCCGAGCGCCTTGGCCTGCTGGAGCAGTTCGATGACCATGAACTCCATCAGGCCGTTCTCGGAGTCCCGGTCACGGCGCATCAGGTCCAGGGACAGGCCCTTGGGGCCCCACGGCACAAAGCTCAGCAGGGCCCGCAGCTCGCCCTTGCCGTCGTGGCACTCCAGCATCACGCAGCGGCCGTCGCCCGGGTCGCCCAGCCGTCCGAGCGCCATCGAGAAGCCGCGCTCGGTCGCCCCGTCGCGCCAGTCGTCCGCGTGCCGCAGCAGTTCGGTCATCTCCGCGTCGGGGATGTCCTCGTGGCGCCGGACGCGCACGGTGTAACCGGCCCGCTTGACCCTGTTGTACGCCTGGCGGACGGTCCGCATCGCGCGGCCGTCCAGGGTGAACTCGGCGGTGTCCACGATGGCTTCGTCGCCGATCTCCAGCGCGTTCAGCCCGTGCCGGGCGTAGATCGTGCCGCCCTCCTCGCTCGCGCCCATCACGGCCGGGCTCCAGCCGTGCTCGCGGGCCTCCGCCAGCCAGGGCTCGATGGCGCCGGGCCATGCCTCGGGGTCGCCGATGGGATCGCCGGAGGCCAGGGAGACCCCGCCGATCACGCGATAGGTGACGGCCGCCTTGCCGCTGGGGGACCAGACGACGCTCTTCTCCCGGCGCAGCGCGAAGTAGCCGAGCGAGTCCCGGTCGCCGTGCCGCTCCAGCAGGACGCGCAGCTTCTCCTCGTCCTCCCCGGTGAGCGGGTCGGTGGCCCGCCGGGCGCGGAACGCCGCGTACACCACGAGCAGCAGCAGGGCCGAGCTCATGACGTTGATGAAGACGGCGACCCAGCCGGGCGGGCTGATCCCGGGGTAGCGCTGCTCGTCCACGGCGATCGAGATCAGCCGCATGAAGCCGTACTGCCAGCGGTCCAGGAACGTCGAACGGTACGCGTCCCCCGCCTCGTTGGTGACCGTGACCAGCAGGCCCGCGATCAGCGAGGTGACCAGCAGGCCGGCCACCGCGACGATCGAGGCGAGCCTGGGGTTGGAGCGGTCGCCCTTGGCGTAGAACTCGCGGCGCCCCACCAGCAGGGCGAGCACGAAGAGCCCGGTCGCCACCAGGGAGAACCAGTTCGGACCGTGCCTGTTGAACTGCCGGTCCGTCATCAGCAGCGCCATGAAGACCAGGAACAGCCCGGACAGCGCCAGGTTGAGGATCCACGAGGCGCGCTTGCGGCGGCGCAGGGTCACCGCCATGACGAGCGACCACAGCGCCGACGCGAAGCCCGCCGTCAGCAGGTAGGGCGTGAAGAACTCGTCGTCGTTGTGCCGGCGGATGTCCGCACCGAACGACACCCACACCGCGCTGAGCAGGTTGATGAACGTGACAACGCGCAGGTACCACACGGCGAAAGCGGCGGCACGCCGGGACCGGGTGGAAACCGGCGCGACTTCATCCGGAGTCAAGCGGACTTCTCCCATGAAAATTGAGCATATGGGGCACTGTCTGCGGTCGAGTTCTCACGCTCGACAAAGGCTGTCAGTCGCGTTCGGGAAGCTCCGCCGCCAAGGCCGCGGCCGCCTGCACCAATGGCAACGCGAGCAACGCCCCTGTCCCTTCCCCCACAGTGACGCCATGATCGAGCAAAGGGTTGAGAGCCATCCGGTCCAGCGCCTTCGCCTGCGCCGGATCGCCGCTCGACTGCCCGGCCAGCCACCAGTCGGGCGCCCGGAACGCGACCCGCTGCGCCACCAGCGCGCACGCCGCCGAGACCACCCCGTCGAGGATGACCGGCATCCGGCGCACCGCGCTCTGCAGCAGGAAGCCCGTGGCCGCGGCGACATCCGCGCCGCCGGTCGCCGCGAGCAGCTGGAGCTGGTCGCCCAGCACCGGGCGGGCCCGGCGCAGCGCGTCCCGGATCGCCGCGCACTTGCGCATCCACGCCAGGTCGTCGATGCCCGCGCCGCCGCGGCCGGTGACCACGGACGCGTCCGTGCCGCACAGGGCGCCGATCAGGGTGCCCGCCGCAGTGGTGCCGCCCACGCTGAGGTCGCCCAGGACCACCAGGTCCGTCCCGGAGTCGGCCTCCTCGTCGGCGATGGCCATGCCCGCGCGGAACGCGGCCTCCGCCTCCTCGAAGGTCAGGGCGTCCTCGACGTCGATCCGGCCGGAGCCCCGGCGCACCCGGTGCCGGGTGACCTCCTCGGGCAGCTCGTCCGGGTCGCAGTCCACGGACATGTCGACGACGCGCAGCCGCGCGCCCGCCCGCCGTGCCAGGATCGCGGCGGTGCTCCGCCCGTCCAGGGTCGCCCGTACGAGTTCCCGCGCGCCGCCCTTGGGACCGGCCGACACGCCCAGCTCCGCCACGCCGTGGTCGCCCGCGAACAGCAGCGCGGTGACCTGCTCGACGGGCTTGACCGGCACGGAGCCCTGCGCCGCGGCGAGCCATTCGGCGAGCTCGTCCAGCCTGCCCAGCGCGCCCGGACGGGGCACCAGGCGCTCTCGCCGCGCTTCGGCGTCCCGGCGCACGGCCGGGTCGGGACGCTCGATCAGGGTGGCGAAGTCATCAAGATTCAGACCGCTCATCCGCGCAACACTACCCGTGCGCGCGGGCCCTATACCCGTTCCGGTTCCGCATCCGCGTGCGCGCTGTCAGCGCAGCGGCAGTGCCTGGCCCGCGACGATCAGCACGACCTGCTCGCACTCGGCGGCGACGGCCGCGTTCAGCCGGCCCAGCGCGTCGCGGAAGCGGCGCCCCGACGCGGTCGCCGGGACCACGCCCGAGCCGACCTCGTTGCTGACGGCCACCACCGTGCGGCTCGTCCCGCGCACGGCCGCCACCAGGGACTCCACCCGCGCGGCGAGCGCGGCGGACCCGCCGCCCGACCACGTCGCGTCGTCCCACGCCCCGACGGAGTCCATCGCGTCCGTCAGCCACAGCGCCAGACAGTCGATCAGCAGGGGCGGGCCGTCCGCGGTCAGCAGCGGCACGAGGTCGCAGGTCTCCAGCGTGCGCCAGGACCCCGGGCGGCGTTCGCGGTGGAGGGCCACCCGGGCCGCCCAGTCGGCGTCCCCCTCGCGTGTGCCGCCGGTGGCGACGTAGACGACGTCGGGGAACGACTCCAGCCGCCGCTCCGCCTCCACCGACTTGCCGGACCGGGCCCCGCCCAGCACCAGCGTCCGGCGGGGCAGGTCCGGCACCGCGTGGTAGTCGCCGACGACCAGGGTCGTGCCGTCCGGCACGGCCCGCGCGCCCGCGGCCGCCAGCTGCCGGTGCAGCTCGCGGCCCGGCGGCACGTCGTGGTCGAGGTGGACGGCGAGCACGTCGGTCGTCGCGGTGACGGCGCCCGCGGCGCGCAGCCGGGCCAGCGCGTCGGGCCTGCCGACGACGTCGAGCAGCACCATGTCGTACGGCCGTGACCCGACGGTCCCGGCCGGGGCGCCGCCCGGCGGCAGGTACAGCAGCCGCTCGCCGTCCGGCGACGTCACCTCGTAGCCGGTGCCCGGCGCGTCCAGGGCCACCGCCAGCACCTTGTGCCCGCTGATCAGCGACAGTTCACGGCCGTCCGGCACCCGGCCCGGCGTGGGCAGCCCCGCCGGGAACTCGACGGCCGGGCCGTCGTGCGGGTGCGAGAGCAGCACCTGCCGGACACCGGCGATCGACCGGCCCGCGCGGGCGGCCGCGAAGGCGGGCCCCGGGGTGAGGTCCAGGAGCAGCACCCCGTCCACGAGGAGCGCGGTCGCGGCCCGCGCGTCGTCGCCGACGGCGGTGGCGCAGGACGCGCAGGGGCAGTCGGGGCGGGGCAGCCCGTCGGGGGCTCCGGTGCCGAGCAGAGTCAGTTCCACGCCCTGATCGTCTCGCGTCCGCCGGGCACGGGCGCGCCGGGCTCACCCTTTCTTGTCGGGCACGGGCCGTTAGGCTGCGCTCCACGGTTCGGCGTATCCAAGTCCCGGGAGGCGGACATGGCGTGGGTGTGGCGGTTCGAGAAGGCCGATGGTACGGAGACCTCGCCCGCGGTGGAGCCGGAGGACTTCACCACGCAGGGCGACGCGGAGTCCTGGATCGGTGAGATCTGGAAGGAACTCCTCGACGGGGGCACGGAACAGGTCACGCTGTTCGAGGACGGCTCGGAGATCTACACGATGAGCCTGCGCGCCGCCGTCGACAGCTGACGGCGTACGGGGCCGCGGGGCCGTCCGGTCCCGTGGCCCTCTCCGGGCGCGGTGGTCACATCTCGCCCAATGTCACCGTCACCGTGTGCTCCGTACCGTCCCGGTCGTACGTCACCTCGGCGCGGTCGCCCGGCTTGAGGGCCGCGAGCGCAACGGTCAGGGACTGCATGGTGGTGACGGGCTCCTTGTTCAGCCGGGTGATGATGTCGCCCGCCTTGATGCCCGCCTTCTCGGCGGCACCGCCCCCCGCCACGGAGACCACCGCGACCCCGGCGGGCGCGAAGTCCTGGCCCACGATCGTGCGCGCGGTGATGCCGAGCGCGGCCCGGCCGGAGTCCGTGACCTTGCCGCTCCTGATGATCTGACCGGCGATGGTGTGCACCGTCGCGGCGGGGATCGCGAAACCGATGCCGGGCGCCGCGCCCTGCCCCAGCTCGGGGTCGGTCGCGGCCAGCGTCGGGATGCCGATGACCTGTCCGGCCAGGTTCACCAGGGCGCCGCCGCTGTTGCCCGGGTTGATGGCCGCGGAGGTCTGCACCATGTTGGTGATGGTCGCGCCGGTGCCTCCGCCGCTGCGGCCCTCGCTGACCGTACGGCCCACGGCGGAGACGATGCCCTGGGTGACGCTGCTGGACAGGCCCAGCGGATTGCCCATGGCCAGCACGATCTGCCCGACCTCCACCTTGGCGGAGTCGCCGAGCGCGGCGGGCTTGATGTTCTTGGGCACGTCGTCCAGCTGGACGACGGCGAGGTCCTGCTCGGGGTAGCTCGACACGAGCCGGGCGCCGACCGCGTCACCGCCCGTGGCCATGGTGACCTTGAACGTCCGGGCGTCGCCGACGACATGCGCGTTGGTGACGATGTGGCCCTTGTCGTCGTAGACGACACCGGAACCGAGCCCCTCGCCGGTGGTGATCTGCACGACGGAGGGCAGCACCTCCTTGACCACCTTCTCGTACGCCGCCTGGAGGTCCCCCGCCGATCCGGCGGGGGCGGCGACCGGCGCCGTCGACGGGGCGGCGGCGCTCTTCGAGGCGGTCGGCGTACGGGCGCCGGAACACCCGGCGAGCAGCACGGCGGCACAGGCCGCCGCGATCAGGGGGAGGGTACGGGCGCGGGAACCATCCATATGTCGGAGTATCACTCCGCGTGGGTGTCCTGTCGCGCGTTGTCCTCGATCGCCCGTCCGGCGACCGAGGACACGGGCGGGTGTCAGCCCCGCACACCGCACAGGTGCAGCAGCGCCGCCACGGCCCGGTACGGGTCCGTCCGCCCGGCGCGGTCCTCCGCGGTCAGCAGGCGGTGCAGCTCCTCGCCGGCCGGCGGCCGCGCGTCGTTCCCGGCCTGGTCGGTGAAGACCCGCACCCCGTACCAGGCGTGCAGCGGTGTGCCGATGCCGGCGAGTGTCGCCGTCAGGGTCTCCAGCCGGTCCGCGCGCACGTCCAGGCCGATGCGGTTGCGGTAGGCGGGGGAGTCGAAGGCCGCGAGCGCGGTGTCCCAGTCCCCGGCCAGCCCCGGCCGCATGGCCAGGGCATCGGCGTTCCGCACGACCAGGGACAGCAGGCCGCCCGGCGCGAGCACCCGGGCCAGCCCGGCGAGCATCGGGTCCGGCTCCGGCACGTACATCAGGACGCCGTGGCAGAGGACGACGTCGAACGCGCCGGGCAGGAAGTGCGCCCCCGTGTCCCGGCCGTCGCCCTCGATGATCCGCATCCGTTCCTGGATGCCCTCGGGCTCGGCGGCCAGGGCCTCGCGGACCGCCGCCACCATCCGGGGGTCGGACTCCAGACCGGTCACCTCGTGACCGGCGCGGGCCAGCCGCAGCGCCTGCGTGCCCTGCCCGAGGCCGACGTCGAGGACGCGCAGCCGGCGGCCGACCGGGAACCGGGCCGCTATCTGTTCGTCGAGCTGGCGCGCCACCAGCTCCTGCCGGACGGTGTTCCTGACCCCCCCGAGCCCCCTGAGCCAGCCTTCGGCGCCACCGCCGAAGCCGCCGGCGAGGGCGGCACCGATCAGGGCTTCTCCCCGCGCTTGACCTGGGGCTTGGGCAGCCGCAGCCGACGGATCTGGAGGGTGCGCATCAGGCCGTAGGCCACGGCACCGCGCCGGTTCTCGTCGGGGAAGCGCTGCTTGAGGGCGCGCTTGAGGGTGATTCCCGTGATCACGGAGTTGATGACGATCAGGGCGATCACGATCATCCAGGCGAGCAGCACATAGACCTGGAAGCTGCCGCGGTTGACCATGCTCATGACGAGGATGATCACGGCGAGGGGGAGGAAGAACTCCGCCACCGAGTACCGCGCGTCCACGAAGTCGCGCGCGAAGCGGCGGATCGGGCCCTTGTCGCGGGCCGGCAGGTAGCGCTCGTCCCCGCTGGCGAGGGCCTCGCGCTGCTTGGCGAGGTCCACGCGCCGGGCCTCGCGCGCACGCTTCGTGGCGTCCTTGCGGTTGGCCGGCGTACTGGCCAGGCTGCGGCGCTGCGAGGCGGCCTCGCTGCGCTTGGGGGTCGGGCGGCCCTTCGGGGCCTGCGGGTCACGGGGCTGCTGGGGCCGGTCCGGGGTCGCCTTGGCGGCCGCGGCCTGCTCATCCTTGGAGGTGGAACGGCTTCGGAACACGAAACCCAAGGGTACGGGGTGCGGGCGGATGGCCCCAGCCGCACGGGGAACGATCCGGCAACGGCGGTGCGTTCACCCCGTGGGAGCCGGGCCGCGGCGGGCCCACCGCTCCCCGGTGTCCGCCCTACTCCTTGCGCCGGAGCCCGGCGACCTTGTGATCGTCCTGGAGGAGGAGCGCATCGATGCCCGAACGGTGCGGTAATGGAAGCGGGCCCCGTACTGTGGGTTCTGCAAGATGTGCTGGAGTTCGTAGTCCGTCAGAAGGGGGCGCCCGAGGCCCATGAGCGGTGTCATGAAGCGTATGGGAATGATTTTCCGCGCGAAGGCCAACAAGGCCCTGGACCGGGCCGAGGATCCGCGCGAGACTCTCGACTACTCGTACCAGAAGCAGCTCGAGCTGCTCCAGAAGGTACGGCGCGGAGTGGCCGACGTCGCCACCTCCCGCAAGCGCCTGGAGCTCCAGCTCAACCAGCTCCAGGGCCAGTCCACCAAGCTGGAGGACCAGGGCCGCAAGGCGCTCGCCCTCGGCCGCGAGGATCTGGCGCGTGAGGCGCTCTCCCGCCGCGCCGCGCTGCAGCAGCAGGTCAGCGACCTGGAGACGCAGCACCAGACCCTGCAGGGCGAGGAGGAGAAGCTGACGCTGGCCGCGCAGCGCCTCCAGGCCAAGGTCGACGCCTTCCGCACCAAGAAGGAGACCCTCAAGGCCACGTACACCGCCGCCCAGGCGCAGACCCGCATCGGCGAGGCCTTCTCCGGCATCTCCGAGGAGATGGGCGACGTCGGCCTGGCCATCCAGCGCGCGGAGGACAAGACCGCGCAGATGCAGGCGCGGGCCGGGGCCATCGACGAGCTGCTCGCCTCGGGCGCGCTCGACGACCCCACCGGCATGGCCAAGGACGACATCACCGCGGAGCTGGAGCGGCTCTCCGGCGGCAACGACGTGGAGCTGGAGCTCCAGCGGATGAAGGCGGAGCTCGCGGGCGGCAGCAGCGCCGGCAAGCAGGCCATCGAGGGCGGAAAGCCCGGCCAGACCGGCACCGCACAGCCCCAGGACACCCCGCGCCTCGACAAGCAGTGAGCTTCGAAAAGCAGTGATCAGGGCAGAGATCAGGGCACAGATCAGGAAGTGAGCCCGCAGGCACCCGAGCGAGGGAGACCGTCATGATCGTGCGGATCATGGGGGAGGGGCAGGTGAAGCTGGCCGACAGCCACTTCACCGAGCTCAACAGGCTGGACGACGAGCTGCTCGACGAGATGGAGAGCGGTGACGAGGAAGGCTTCCGCCGCACCCTCGTCGCGCTCCTCGAATCCGTGCGCCGCCTGGGCACACCCCTGCCCGACGATGCCCTGGAGCCCTCCGAGCTGATCCTGCCCTCGCCCGACGCCTCCCTCGACGAGGTCAGGGAGATGCTGAGCGACGAGGGGCTCATCCCCGGCTGACCCGGCGGATTCCCTGCCGGCCTCCGCGCACTCCAGCACCCGCGGCGCCCCCGACCCCACCGGGGCGGGGGCGCTCCGGTACGCCGGTGCGGCACGGCACGGCGGTGGAGCGCGCCCTTCCCGATGGGACCCGATGCCTCCTCTCGCCGTCACCGGCCTGTGCCGCGCCCGCGGCTGGCTGCGCACCCACCCGCTCGCCGCCGACTCGCTGCTGGCCGCCGCCACCTTCGCCACCGTCCTGATCGGCTCGGTCGTCAACCGCCACAGCGGCACCCTGCCCGCGCCGGGTCTCGGCTTCGTCCTGCTGAGCGCCCTGGCCTGCGCCTGTCTCGTGGCCCGCCGCCGCGCCCCGCGCACGGTGCTCTGCGCGACGTCCGCGCTCACCCTCGTCGAGGTCGTCAGCGGCCGTGACGACCCCCCGCGCACCCAGATCGCGATGGCCGTCGTCGTCGCCCTCTACACCGTCGCCTCCCGCACCGAGCGGCCCGCGACCTGGCGGATCGCCGCCCTCACCGTCGCCCTGCTCGGGGGCATCGTCGTGCTCTCCGGGGTGCCGCCCTGGTATTCGCAGGAGAATCTCGGGCTCCTTGCCTGGACCGGCCTGGCCGCCGCCGCGGGCGACGCCGTCCGCAGCCGCCGGGCCTATATCGCCGCGGTCGAGGAACGGGCCGAACGGGCGGAGCTCACCCGCGAGGAGGAGGCCCGCCGCCGGGTCGCCGAGGAACGGCTGCGGATCGCCCGCGAGCTCCACGACGTCGTCGCCCACCACATCGCGCTCGTCAACGTCCAGGCCGGGGTCGCCTCGCACGTCATGGACAGCCGCCCCGACCAGGCCAAGGAGGCCCTCGCCCACGTCCGGGAGGCCAGCCGCACGGCGCTCGCGGAGCTGAGCGCCACCGTCGGCCTGCTGCGCCAGTACGGCGACCCGGCGGCGCCCACCGAACCGGCGCCCGGCCTCGCCGCCCTCGACCAGCTCGTCGACGGCTTCGCCCGCGCGGGCCTGTGCGTCGGCGTCAGCGCGGTGTCGGACCTCCCGGACGGCCCCGGGACGGGCACCCGCGCGGCGGAGGCCGCCGCCGTCGTCGGGAAGCTGCCCGCCGCCGTCGACCTGGCCGCGTACCGCGTCCTCCAGGAAGCGCTCACCAACGTCCACAAGCACGCGGGCCCCGGCGCGCACGCCGAGGTCACCCTGGAGCGCGGCCCGGACGCCCTCCTCCTCACCGTCCTGGACGACGGCGGCGACCCGCCCCGGGAACCGGACGCGCCCACCGCGCCCGGCCGGATCACCGGCGGCCACGGCCTGGTCGGCATGCGCGAGCGCGCCCACGCCCTCGGCGGCACCTGCGAGGCGGACCCCCGCGCCGGCACCCCCGGCTTCCGGGTCCGGGTGACACTGCCGCTCCCCGCCCGTACGGGCGGCCGGGCGCGCCTAGGCTGAGGCCATGCCTGACGAGCCGCCCACAGAGGGCATACGGGTCCTCCTCGCCGACGACCAGGCGCTGCTGCGCAGCGCGTTCCGGGTGCTGGTGAACTCCGAGCCGGACATGACCGTGGTGGGGGAGGCAGCGGACGGCGCCGAGGCCGTCGAACTCGCCCGCCGCCATGTACCGGACGTCGTCCTGATGGACATCCGGATGCCCGGCACGGACGGCCTCGCCGCGACCCGCGCGATCTGCTCGGACCCCGCGCTCTCGGAGGTGCGGGTGGTGATGCTGACGACCTTCGAGGTCGACGAGTACGTGGTGCAGTCGCTGCGCGCGGGCGCCTCGGGCTTCCTCGGCAAGGGCGCGGAGCCGGAGGAACT
This sequence comes from Streptomyces sp. NPDC002537, assembly GCF_053594975.1. Taxonomy (NCBI): domain Bacteria; kingdom Bacillati; phylum Actinomycetota; class Actinomycetes; order Kitasatosporales; family Streptomycetaceae; genus Streptomyces; species Streptomyces sp. NPDC002537. The sequence continues at coordinate 42,363 of NZ_JBSFWT010000047.1, read as the reverse complement.
GCTGTCCGCGATCCGGATCACCAGGGCGGGGGAGTCGCTGCTGTCACCGGCGGCGACGAAGGGGCTGATCGCGAAGTTCCTCGCCCAGGGCGGGCCGGAGCCGTGGCACGACGGCACGGCTCCGACGGCGGCCCGCCTCGACGCCCTGACCGGGCGGGAACGGGAGGTCCTGGTGCAGGTGGCCGGAGGCCTGTCGAACGACGAGATCGGCGAACGGCTGGCTGTCAGCCCGCTGACGGTGAAGACCCATGTGAACCGCGCGATGGCGAAGCTGGGCGCCCGCGACCGCGCCCAACTGGTCGTCATCGCCTACGAGTCGGGGCTCGTCCGCCCACGGGCGGACTAGTCCCCTGCCCCGCCCCTTCCCGGCTGTGCCGATACCCCCAAAGCGGCTGCGCCGCTTGTCCTCGATCGCCGGACGGGCTGGATGTGCGGACCGCGGCTCTTCGGCCTGCGGCCCGCAGGCTGCGGACTACGCCCGCACAATTCAGCCCGTCCGGCGTTTGAGGACGCGGCCGCAGGCCGCCCCCGCCGCTGGGGGTCCCCCCGGACGGAGTCTGGGGGAGGCAACGGACCCGCACCCATGCTTACGGCAACGCCAGCATCCGCTCCAGCGCCAGCCTGGAGAAGGCGGCCACCTCCGGGTCGACCTCGATGCGGTTGACGACCTTGCCGTCCGCCAAGGACTCCAGCGCCCACACCAGGTGCGGCAGGTCGATCCGGTTCATCGTGGAGCAGAAGCACACCGTCTTGTCGAGGAAGACGATCTCCTTGCCCTCATCGGCGAAACGGTTCGCCAGCCGCCGTACGAGGTTGAGCTCCGTTCCGATGGCCCACTTGGAGCCGGCCGGGGCGGCCTCCAGGGCCTTGATGATGTACTCCGTGGAGCCGACGTAGTCCGCCGCCGCCACGACCTCGTGCCTGCACTCGGGGTGCACCAGCACATTGACGCCGGGGATGCGCTCGCGCACGTCGCGCACGGAGTCCAGGGAGAAGCGGCCGTGCACCGAGCAGTGCCCGCGCCACAGGATCATCTTCGCGGCCCGCAGCTCCTCGGCGGTCAGCCCGCCGCCCGGCTTGTGCGGGTTGTAGACGACGCAGTCGTCCAGGGACATGCCCAGGTCACGGACGGCCGTGTTGCGGCCGAGGTGCTGGTCGGGGAGGAAGAGCACCTTCTCGCCCTGCTCGAACGCCCAGGTCAGCGCGCGCTCGGCGTTGGAGGAGGTGCAGATCGTGCCGCCGTGCTTGCCGGTGAAGGCCTTGATGTCGGCGGAGGAGTTCATGTACGAGACGGGGACGGTCGCCTCGGCGACGCCCGCCTCGGTCAGCACGTCCCAGCACTCGGCGACCTGCTCGGCGGTGGCCATGTCGGCCATCGAGCAGCCCGCGGCCAGGTCGGGCAGCACGACCTGCTGGGCGTCGGTGGTCAGGATGTCCGCCGACTCGGCCATGAAGTGCACGCCGCAGAACACGATGTACTCGGCGTCGGGCCGGGCGGCCGCGTCCCGCGCGAGCTTGAACGAGTCCCCGGTGACGTCCGCGAACTCGATGACCTCGTCGCGCTGGTAGTGGTGCCCCAGCACGAAGACCTTGTCGCCGAGCCTGGCCTTGGCCGCGCGGGCGCGTTCGACCAGGTCGGGGTCGGACGGCGCCGGCAGGTCGCCCGGGCACTCCACGCCCCGCTCGCTCTTCGGGTCGGCCTCGCGGCCGAGCAGCAGGAGCGCGAGGGGGGTGGGCTCGACATCCAAGGGTTGGGCGGTGGTCACGACACGCACCCTTTCTGTTCTGCGGACGGCCGCTACGGGCCTTGTCGTCAATTTGACGCTATCTATCATAACTGCTTCATGTCACTTTGACGATGGCCATCGCGTCGATGTGACGCATTCCCGATCGGGCGGGTGGTGTGCGAGCATGAAAGACGAGAAGTGACGTGGCGGACCCGGAATGAATCCGGGAGGCCGGCGGTTGCAGCCGAGGGCAAGCAGTCCGCACGAAACCCCGGGAGTGAAGCAGATGTCCGTTCAGGACGAGAAGACCACTGTGAGCGACGGCATCCTCCTGTCCGACGCCGCGGCCGCCAAGGTCAAGAGCCTGCTGGAGCAGGAGGGCCGTGAGGACCTCGCCCTGCGTGTGGCCGTCCAGCCCGGTGGCTGCTCCGGTCTGCGCTACCAGCTCTTCTTCGACGAGCGCTCGCTCGACGGCGACGTCGTCAAGGACTTCGACGGCGTCAAGGTCGTCACCGACCGCATGAGCGCCCCCTACCTGGGCGGCGCCTCCATCGACTTCGTCGACACCATCGAGAAGCAGGGCTTCACCATCGACAACCCGAACGCCACGGGTTCCTGCGCCTGCGGTGACTCCTTCAGCTAAGCCGTCCGGCGATGCCCTGATACGCGCATGAGGCGGCGCCCCCGCGAAGGGGCGCCGCCTTCGGCGTTCCTCCCGCCGCTCACTTCCCCTGGGCCGCCGCCGGCACGGGCTCGCCCGTGACCGCGTCCACGACCTTCCGGTCGTCCAGCGGCTTCTCCAGCGTCACCGTCCGGTCCATGCGCTCCGCCATCATCACGCACATCCGGCCCGGCTGCTTCTCCGTGCCGACGACCTTCACCGTCACCGCCTCCGAGGACTGCTCGGCCGACGCCGCGTAGTCGTTGCACACCCCGCCCCAGAAGTGCAGGACGAGCGTCCTGCCGTCCTGGCTGTACGAATCGACGCGCATCGGCGACGACTTGGGGCCGTCCGACGGCGCCGAACCGGCCGGTGCGGAGGCCGGACCGGAAGGCTCCGACGGTGCCTTGAGGAACTTCGGATCCACCGCGGTCTGCACGACCGGCACCGTGGCCTCCTTGTCGGTCGACCCGGGCATCCACACCTGGAAGACCCACGACGGCACCAGCGCCTCCCGCCCCCGTACATACTGCTGCGCGAGCGCGAACGACGCCCCGCGCACCACCGCCGGGTCCCCGCCCGCCGTACCGTTCCCCGGGCAGGGCGCCGACAGGCCCCCCGCGTCCGGCACCGCCGTCGCACAGCCGCCGACGGCCACCGGCCGTCCCGGCCCGCTGTGCGCGTTCAGCTCCTTCAGCGCCTCGTCCGCACCGACCAGCGGATACTCGGCACCCTTCACCGGGGCCTGCAACTGCCCGGCGCCCTTGACCAGTTGCGCGTCCGAACCGACCTCCAGGGTGGTCTGCCTGCCGTACGTCGGCATGCCGTCCACCACCGGGTCCGCGCGGACGGCCCGCACCGCCCCGAAGGTCTGGTGCGCGTCGAGCTTCGCGCCGTCCTGGCCGAGGACCTTCAGCACGGGAGCGGCCGCGTTCCTCGCCTTCTCCTGCGTCACCGCCCGCGCGTCACCCGGCGCGATGCCCCGGTACTGCGGGCAGCCGCCGGACGGCAGCTCCGCGACCAGGCTCTGATCCGTGCCCTTCCGCGGCCCCGGCCCCGGATGCACACAGCCCCCGCCCGGCGAGCCGTACCGCGAGAACGACCAGTCGCCCGGCCCCTGTTGCTTCACCTGCAGCACCGGCTCGTCCGAGCCCGGCGCGCCCCCCACCCGCCAGACGCCCTGCTCCAGCCGGGGCGCGCCCGGCACCGACAGCGCCTTGGCCAGCGAGGCCACCTCGTCCTTGCCCACCTCGCCCTCGGACAGGTAGACCGGCGCCTTCCGCGGCCCGTCCGGAAGCTGCCCCTCCGCGCGGTAGCGCACCCCGCGGGGGTCCGGCTCGCCCACCGCGATGCCGTGGGAGGAACCGCCGCCCGACCGATAGCCGTCCAGCACCAGCGGCGGGGGAGAGCCGTCGGCCCCCGCTCCGCCGGAAGTCCCGGAGTCCGTACCGTCCGCCGCGGTGGAGGCCCAGTACGCGCCCCCGCCACCGGCCAGCAGCACCGCCGCCGCCACCGAGGCGACCGCCAGCCGCGGGTGCCTCCGCCGCCCCTTGGGGTCAGGGGTGCGATCGGGGTTGCTCTCCGGTGTCCCGCCCTCGGTGCTCACCACATCGCTCCTTCGCTCCGCTCAATGTCCGTACCGCCCCGTCCCCCGAGAAGGGGACGGCGCTTGGACGGAGCGGAGGAGCGAGCGGTTCCACCAGTCCTCAGTCGCCGTACTCCGACATCGCGTCGAGCAGCCGCGCCGACCTCACGGGTACCGACACCCCGTGGATGCGCGACGGCGGCACCGGCGCCGCCACGGACGCCGCCATGGGCGCGCGGGACCAGTGCGGAGCCATCCGGGCGCCCAGGCCCCGCAGTTCCTCCAGCGTCTCGGGGTCGCGCTCGGGCTCGCCTCCGGGGAGGGTGACGTGCTTCACAGGGTTCGGCATATGGGCACCGTACGCACCACGCGGCACGTCGAGAAAGAGCTACTATTAGGTAATTTTGTCCGTTCGGTGGCTGGATCCTTACCCCGGGGCCGGGCCCGGGACCCGGTAGCGTGGTGTGGCTTTTCCCGTTCTCGTTCCGCCAGCCTTGCCGCCATGTTCACCTCGCCCCGCAGGAGCAGACCCGCCGTGCGTATCGCTGTCACCGGCTCCATCGCCACCGACCACCTGATGACCTTCCCCGGCCGATTCGCCGATCAGCTCGTGGCGGACCAGCTGCACACCGTCTCGCTCTCCTTCCTCGTGGACGAACTCGACGTGCGCCGCGGCGGCGTCGGCCCCAACATCTGCTTCGGCATGGGCGTCCTCGGGCTGCGCCCCGTCCTCGTCGGCGCCGCCGGCCAGGACTTCGCCGAGTACCGCGCCTGGCTCGACCGGCACGGCGTCGACACCGCCTCCGTCCGGATCTCCGAGGTGCTGCACACCGCGCGCTTCGTCTGCACGACGGACACCGACCACAACCAGATCGCGTCCTTCTACACCGGCGCGATGAGCGAGGCCCGCCAGATCGAGCTCCAGCCGGTGGCCGACCGCGTCGGCGGCCTCGACCTCGTGCTCATCGGCGCCGACGACCCCGAGGCGATGCTCCGCCACACGGAGGAGTGCCGCACCCGCGGCATCGCCTTCGCCGCCGACCCCTCCCAGCAGCTCGCCCGCCTCGACGGCGACGACATCCGCCAGCTGGTCGAGGGCGCCGCCTACCTCTTCACCAACGAGTACGAGAAGGCCCTCATCGAGTCCAAGACCGGCTGGTCGCAGGACGAGATCCTGGCCAAGGTCGGCACCCGCGTCACCACGCTCGGCGCGCGCGGCGTGCGCATCGAGCGCGCCGGCGAGCCGACGATCGAGGTCGGCTGCGCCCAGGAAGAGGCGAAGGTCGACCCGACCGGCGTCGGCGACGCGTTCCGCGCGGGCTTCCTCGCGGGCATCACCTGGGAGCTCTCCCTGGAGCGCGCCGCCCAGCTCGGCTGCATGCTCGCCACCCTCGTCATCGAGACGCTGGGCACCCAGGAGTACGAGCTCCGCCGCGGCCACTTCATGGAGCGCTTCACCAAGGCGTACGGCCAGGACGCCGCCGCCGAGGTGCAGACCCGCCTGGGCTAGCCCAGGCCCCGTAAGGGACGCGGGGAAGCGTCGATTTGCGGCTCCGCCGCGTGGGCGCGACCAGCCACGCACAACCCGCGGACGCGAACAGGGCCCAGGTCCCACCCCGGTGGGCGCGGCCAAGAGATCAGGTGCGGCGTCGCACATCAGGTGCGGCGCCGCACCGTATAGGCCGTGCCCCCGGGCACGGGCCGTTCGCCCACGTACTCCTGCCCCCGCATGTCGCACCACGCCGGTACGTCGAGCCGCGCCGCCTCGTCGTCCGACAGCACCGTGACGAGCCCGCCCACCGGCACGCCGGGGAAGGCCTTGGCCAGCTCGATCACCGGGATCGGACACCGCTTGCCGAGGGCGTCGACGACCAGCTCCGTCGCCTTCCCGGCCGGAGCGGCCGTTTCCGTGGGCGCGCCCAGTTGGTCCCGTACCGACGCCACCACCCCCGGCAGCACCTCCAGGAAGCGGTCGACGTCCGCCTCCGCCGTGCCCACCGGCAGCGACACCCGGACGTTGCCCTCCGACAGCACCCCCATCGCCCGCAGCACATGGCTCGGCGTCAGCGTGCTGGACGTGCACGAGGAACCGGACGAGACGGAGAACCCGGCCCGGTCCAGCGCGTGCAACAGGCTCTCCCCGTCGACGTACAGACACGAGAACGTGACCAGGTGCGGCAGCCGTCGCTCCGGATCGCCGACGACCTCCACATCCGGTACGAGCTCCGGCACCCGGGCCCGGATCCGGTCCACCAGCGCCCGCAGCCGGGCCCCTTCGGCCGCCGCCTCCGCCCGCACGGCCCGGAGCGAGGCGGCCGCCGCCACGATCGCGGGCAGGTCCGGGAAGCCGGGCGCGCGCCCCGACTCCCGTTCGTCCGCCGGTCCTTGGGGCGCGAACCGCACCCCCTTGCGCACGGCCAGCAGCCCCACCCCCGCCGGACCGCCCCACTTGTGCGCACTGCCCGTCAGCAGCGACCAGCCGTCCCCGACGCGCTCCCAGCCCAGCGACTGCGCCGCGTCGACCAGCAGCGGCACGCCCGCCGCCCGGCACGCCTCCGCCACCTCCGCCACCGGCTGCTCCGTGCCCACCTCGTGGTTGGCGGACTGGAGCGCGGCGAGCGCCGTGCCGGGGCGCAGGGCCGCCGCGAACGCGTCCGCGGCCACCCGGCCCGTACGGTCCACCGGGACCTCGGTGACGCTGCCGCCCGCCGCCTCCAGCGCCGCGGCCGACTGCAGCACGGCGGAGTGCTCGACGGCGGACACCACCAGATGGCGGCCGACACGGCGGCGCCCGGCGAGGGCGCCGGCGATGCCGTCGTGCAGCGCCCGGGTACCCGAAGGGGTGAACACCAGCTCGTCCGGGCGGCAGCCGATCGCCTCGGCGGCGGCCTCCCGCGCGGCGTCCAGCAGCAGCCGGGCGCGCCGCCCCTCGCGGTAGAGCCGGGCGGGGTCCGCCCACCCCTCGTCGAGCGAGGCGAGGAGCGCTTGGCGCGCGACGGGGTGCAGTGGTGCCGCGGAGGCGGCGTCGAAGTAGGCCACGGCAGAACGCTAACGCGTGGGTCCGCCGCCGGGCCCCGGGTCACCGTAGGGGCTGGATTTTGCACGGCCCACCGCGCGTCGGCCGCGTTCGCTGACGGTCCTCCAGATAGCCTCCGGACGCCGAGATTCCATCCCTTCGGGGAGTGACCCGGCGCGTTGGGCACCCTCCCCGCGCGACCCCAAATAGCGTCCAGTAGGGTTTGGTCCGCATAAACATCCAAACCCCTGCCCGCAGCGGGCCGGCGACCGACCAGCGAGACGGCCGCAGCCGGCCGCACGGGCGAGACTCTCGGGAAGGCGCTACGTGAGTCCCAACGGCTCCGACCGCTCGTCGCGGCGCCCGGTGCGGCGGAAGCTGCTGCAGGCGCTGGCCGCGGGCGCTGTCCTTGTGACCGCTTCCGGTTGCACATACAAGGACTTCCCCCGCCTCGGAATGCCCACTCCTGTCACGGAAGAGGCCCCGAGGATCCTCTCCCTGTGGCAGGGCTCGTGGGCCGCCGCCCTTGTGGTCGGCGTCCTTGTGTGGGGCCTGATCCTGTGGAGCGTCATCTTCCACCGGCGCAGCCGGACGAAGGTGCAGATCCCCACGCAGACCCGGTACAACATGCCCATCGAGGCGCTGTACACCGCGGTTCCGATCATCATCGTGTCGGTGTTCTTCTACTTCACCGCGCGTGACGAGAACAAGCTGATCACCAACCCTGAGAAGCCGCAGCACGTCATCAACGTGGTCGGCTTCCAGTGGAGCTGGGCGTTCAACTACATGGAGAACGTCCCGGGCCAGCCGGCGGGTCAGCCGCTGCGCCAGGTCAAGGAGCTCGACGCGGTCCCGGACCGGTTCCTGGAGAAGGCCCCGGCGAACGCCGGCGGCGTCTATGAGGTCGGCACGCCCGGCGAGCGGAACCCGCAGAACGGCCACCCGGGTCCGACCCTGTGGCTGCCCAAGGGCGAGACCGTGGAGTTCGTCCTGACCTCTCGGGACGTCAATCACTCCTTCTGGGTGGTGCCGTTCCTGATGAAGCAGGACGTCATCCCGGGGCACACCAACAGCTTCACGGTGACCCCGAACAAGGAGGGCACCTTCATGGGCAAGTGTGCCGAGCTCTGCGGTCAGGACCACTCCCGCATGCTCTTCAATGTCAAGGTCGTCTCTCCTGAGCGCTACCAGCAGCATCTGAAGGATCTGGCCAAGAAGGGCCAGACCGGCTACCAGCCGGCGGGCATCGCGCTGACGGATCACGCGAAGAACGCGGAGACGAAGACCAAGTGAGCATCCTCAACGAACCCCAGGGTGCCGCCGCGACAGTCACGGCAGCACCACCCGTACGCCAGAAGCAACCCGGTAATCAGGTGATCAAGTGGCTCACCACCACTGACCACAAGACCATCGGCACGATGTATCTGGTCACGTCGTTCGCGTTCTTCTGCATCGGCGGCCTGATGGCGCTCCTCATGCGCGCCGAGCTCGCCCGTCCCGGCACGCAGATCATGTCGAACGAGCAGTTCAACCAGGCGTTCACGATGCACGGCACGATCATGCTGCTGATGTTCGCGACGCCGCTGTTCGCCGGTTTCGCCAACTGGATCATGCCGCTGCAGATCGGCGCGCCCGACGTGGCGTTCCCGCGGCTGAACATGTTCGCCTACTGGCTGTACCTCTTCGGCTCGCTGATCGCGGTGGCCGGCTTCCTCACCCCGCAGGGTGCGGCCGACTTCGGCTGGTTCGCCTACTCCCCGCTGACGGACGCGGTGCACTCGCCGGGTGTCGGCGCCGACATGTGGATCATGGGTCTGGCCTTCTCCGGCTTCGGCACGATCCTCGGCTCGGTCAACTTCATCACCACGATCATCTGCATGCGCGCGCCCGGCATGACGATGTTCCGCATGCCGATCTTCACCTGGAACGTCCTGCTGACCGGTGTCCTGGTCCTGCTGGCCTTCCCGGTGCTCGCCGCCGCGCTGTTCGCCCTGGAGGCGGACCGCAAGTTCGGTGCGCAGATCTTCAACCCGGCCAACGGCGGCCCGCTGCTGTGGCAGCACCTCTTCTGGTTCTTCGGCCACCCCGAGGTGTACATCATTGCGCTGCCGTTCTTCGGCATCGTCTCCGAGATCATCCCGGTCTTCAGCCGGAAGCCGATGTTCGGTTACGGCGGTCTCATCGCCGCCACGATCGCCATCGCCGGTCTCTCGGTGACGGTGTGGGCGCACCACATGTATGTGACGGGCGGCGTGCTCCTGCCGTTCTTCTCGTTCATGACCTTCCTGATCGCGGTCCCGACCGGTGTGAAGTTCTTCAACTGGATCGGCACCATGTGGAAGGGCTCGCTCTCCTTCGAGACGCCCATGCTGTGGACCATCGGCTTCCTGATCACCTTCACCTTCGGTGGTCTGACCGGTGTCATCCTGGCCTCGCCGCCGCTGGACTTCCACGTCTCCGACTCGTACTTCGTGGTGGCCCACTTCCACTACGTGATCTTCGGTACGGTCGTCTTCGCGATGTTCGCCGGCTTCCACTTCTGGTGGCCGAAGTTCACCGGAAAGATGCTGGACGAGCGCCTGGGCAAGATCACCTTCTGGACGCTGTTCGTGGGCTTCCACGGCACGTTCCTGGTGCAGCACTGGCTGGGTGTCGAGGGCATGCCCCGCCGTTACGCGGACTACCTGGCCGCCGACGGCTTCACCACGCTGAACACCATCTCGACCATCAGCTCCTTCCTGCTGGGCCTGTCGATCCTGCCGTTCATGTACAACGTCTGGAAGACCGCCAAGTACGGCAAGAAGGTCGAGGTCGACGACCCGTGGGGCTACGGCCGCTCGCTGGAGTGGGCGACCTCCTGCCCGCCGCCGCGGCACAACTTCCTCACCCTGCCGCGGATCCGCTCGGAATCCCCCGCCTTCGACCTCCACCACCCGGAGATCGCGGCGCTGGAGCTCGAGGAGAACCTCGCGCACGACAAGGCCCTCGCGGGTGGCAAGGAGGCGGGCAAGTGAAGGTCCAAGGCCGGTTGTTCCTCTGGCTCTCCGTCTTCATCCTCGCCATGGCGGTCGTCTACGGCGTGTGGGCGAAGGAGCCGGCCGGTGCGACCGCACTGTTCCTGTCCTTCGGCCTGTGCGTCATGGTCGGCTACTACCTGGCGTTCACCGCACGCCGGGTGGACGTCGGCGCGCAGGACAACACGGAGGCCGACGTCGCGGACGACGCCGGCGAGCTGGGCTTCTTCGCCCCGCACAGCTGGCAGCCGCTGTCCCTGGCCCTCGGTGGCGCGCTCGCCTTCATGGGCGTCGTCTTCGGCTGGTGGCTGATGTTCTTCTCCGCCCCGATGATCCTGGTCGGCCTCTTCGGCTGGGTGTTCGAGTTCTACCGCGGCGAGAACGCGAACCAGTAGGTTCCACGGACCGCACGGGCCGGGCCCCGCACACCACACGGTGTGCGGGGCCCGGCCCTTTTCCCCCTGTCCGGTGACCCGTTCGGAGCAGTCGCGGGCGGCTCTCTCAAGAGCACCCGTTCGCAGCCATCCCGGGAGCCGCCCCCACCGTTCCTTCCTACGGTGTGACCATGAGTCACTCACCTCGATGCCGCACGGTGCTCGCGGGCGCCCTGCTGCTGATCCCCCTGGCGATGGGGGGCACCGCGTGCGGGGGCTCTTCCAACCCGCTGGCCGACAAGCCCTACGACGCCACCGAGCAGGTCGTGCTCAGCAGCTCCGACGAGGGGCAGAAGGCCGATCCCAGCAAGCCCCTGGAGGTGCGGGCCAGCGGCGAGGACCGGATCACCGACGTCACCGCGACGGACGCGGCCGGGCGCTACGTGGCGGGCGAACTCGCCCCCGACGGCAGCAGCTGGCACAGCACCGGGGCGCTGGCCGCGGGCGCGCACTACACGGTGCGGGTGAGCACCGAGGACGGGGACGGCGCCCAGGGGCGCCGGACGATCGGTTTCGACACCAGCGCGGCCGACCGGCTGCTGAGGGTCAATTTCGGCCCGCAGAGCGGCACCTACGGCGTGGGACAGCCCATCACCGCCGAACTCAGCGCCCCCGTCCAGGACCCCGCCGCCCGTACGACCATCGAACGGGCCCTCAGGATCGACTCGCAGCCCGCCGTCGAGGGCGCCTGGCACTGGGTGGACAACCGCACCCTGCACTACCGGCCCAAGGACTACTGGCCCGCCCACGCCACCGTCGACGTGCGCTCCGGCCTGGACGGCATCAAGGTCGCCGGCGGGCTCTACGGCGGATCCTCCAAGCCCGTACGGCTCACCATCGGCGAGCGGATCGAGGCCATCACCGACGCCGCCGCCCACAGCATGACCGTGCTCCGCAACGGCCAGGAGATCCGGTCCATCCCGGTGACCACCGGAAAGCCCGGCTACGCCACCCGCAACGGGGTCAAGGTGGTCCTCGGCAGGGAATCCTTCGTACGCATGCGCGGCACCAGCATCGGTATCGCCGAGGGCAGCGACGACTCCTACGACCTGCCCGTCTACTGGGCCACCCGGGTCACCTGGAGCGGCGAGTACGTGCACGCCGCCCCCTGGTCCGAGGGCTCGCAGGGCGCCGAGAACGTCAGCCACGGCTGCACCGGCATGAGCACCGACAACGCCAAGTGGTTCTTCGACACCGTCCACCTGGGAGATGTCGTCAAGGTCGTCGGCAGCGCCGGAACCACCATGACGCCCTTCGACAACGGCTTCGGCGACTGGAACATGTCGTGGCAGCAGTGGCGCGAGGGCAGCGCCCTGAACGCCGGGAAGCGCGACGGCAGCGGCCCCGCCGACGCGGCCCGGCTCCGTCCCGAGCTGTAGCCGTACGGGCCGGGACGGGCCGTCAGGCGCCCACCACGTGCTTGCCCGGCTCCTCCTGCGGCCGCCCGGCGCCGCGCAGCAGCCCGGCCAGGGCCCCGGCGAACACCGCCGGGTCCAGCGGGTGCGTCACCGCCGCGTCGGCCCGGCTCCAGGTGGCCAGCCAGGCGTCCTGCGGGCGGCCCATGAGCAGCAGCACCGGCGGGCAGCGGAACACCTCGTCCTTGAGCTGCCGGCAGACCCCCATGCCGCCCGCGGGCGCCGTCTCGCCGTCCAGCACGCACACGTCGATCCGGCGCTCCTCCAGGGCCTTGAGCACCGCGGGCAGCGTCGCGCACTCCAGATAGCGCACCGGGGGCACATCGGGCGCGGGGCGTTGCCCGGCGGCCAGCCGCACCTGCTCGCGGGTGCCCGCGTCGTCGCTGTAGACCAGCACCGTGGCGGTCGGCTGCATCGTTCCTCCAGTGTCCGGTGACAGGGGGCACGGCTGTGACTCGGGATGGCTCGGGGTGCTGAACGCACCGATGGCGGATGCTACTCCGCGCGGCCGCGCCGGAGGAGGGGCCGACCGCACCCGGATGGGCCGGACGGCCGCCCCGACGGCCCGTCACCAGCACTGCGGCCAGCGCCGCGCGGCCTCGCGGAGGCTCCGCTTCCCCCCTTCGGGGGACCGCCGCCACGGTCCGCGGATTGGGCCGTACGAGCAGGGCACACGGTCTTGACACACCGAACGGCACCCCCCGGAGTGAGCGCGAGATAAGCGACCGACATAATGTCGGTCGTGGCGACAGCAACAGCAGTAGATACCGGGCACGCGCACCCGTCGGTCAACCGGCCGAACCTCACCAGCGTCGGAACCATCATCTGGCTGAGTTCCGAGCTGATGTTCTTCGCGGCCCTCTTCGCGATGTACTTCACCCTCCGATCGGTGACCGGAGCCGACCACTGGAAGGAGATGGCGTCGTCCCTGAACGTCCCGTTCTCGGCGACGAACACCACCATCCTGGTGCTCTCCTCCCTCACGTGTCAGCTCGGCGTCTTCGCTGCGGAGCGCGGCGACGTGAAGAAGCTGCGCACCTGGTTCACGATCACCTTCGTGATGGGTGCCATCTTCATCGGCGGTCAGATCTTCGAGTACACGGACCTGGTCAAGAAGGACGGGCTCTCCCTGTCCTCCGACCCGTACGGCTCGGCGTTCTATCTGACGACCGGCTTCCACGGCCTGCACGTGACGGGCGGCCTCATCGCCTTCCTGCTGGTCCTGGGCAGGACGTACGCGGCCAAGAGGTTCACTCACCACCAGGCGACGGCGGCCATTGTCGTGTCCTACTACTGGCACTTCGTCGACGTGGTCTGGATCGGCCTCTTCGCCACGATCTACTTGATCAAGTAATCGAAGAATTCGGTTTCGGTCCCGCAACGGACCAATCAGTCCAGCATCGACGCAGAAGATCCTGACACCGGGGTAATCCGTGAAAAAGCTCTCCGCACGACGACGCCATCCGCTGGCGGCGGTCGTCGTCCTACTCTTCGCGCTGGCGGTAACTGGGGGGCTGTACGCCGCGTTCGCGCCGGCGGACACGGCCAAGGCCGATGACACCGCCGCCCAGTCCCTCGCCATCGAGGAGGGCAAGAAGCTCTATTCCGTGGGCTGCGCAAGCTGCCACGGCACCGGCGGTCAGGGCACCACCGACGGCCCGAGCCTCGTCGGCGTGGGCGCCGCGGCCGTCGACTTCCAGGTCGCCACCGGCCGTATGCCGCTGCAGCAGCAGGGCGCGCAGGCGCCCAGGAAGAAGGCGATCTACACCCAGGCCGAGATCGACCAGCTCTCCGCCTACATCGCCTCGCTCGGCGCCGGCCCGGCCGTCCCGACCAAGGACCAGTACAGCCCCGACGGAGCGGACATCGCCAAGGGCGGGGAGCTCTTCCGGACGAACTGCGCCCAGTGCCACAACTTCACCGGCAAGGGCGGCGCCCTCTCGAACGGCAAGTACGCTCCGTCGCTCGAGGACGTCAACCCCAAGCACATCTACGAGGCCATGCAGACCGGCCCGCAGAACATGCCTTCCTTCCCCGACACCACGATGTCGGAGAAGAACAAGAAGGACGTCATCGCGTACCTCGACACGGTCAACAGCAGCAAGTCGCAGAGCCCCGGCGGCCTCGAACTGGGTGGACTCGGTCCCGTCAGTGAGGGTCTGTTCGCTTGGGTCTTCGGACTGGGCGCGATGATCGCACTCGCCATCTGGGTCGCCGCCCGGACCGCAAAGGCCAAGAAGTCATGAGTAGCCAAGACATTCCAGAAGAGAACCTGCCGCACGCGCAGGGCGACACGCACACCAGTGCTCTGACCAAGCCGGCCGGTGACCCGTTCGCCGACCCGGGGATGCCGCCGCACGAGCATCGCGCCCAGGACATCGACGAGCGGGCCGCGAAGCGCTCCGAGCGCGCGGTGGCCTTCCTGTTCCTGCTGTCCATGGTGGCCACGGTCGGCTTCATCGCCTCCTACGTGTCCATCCCGGTCGACAAGAGCGTCTACGTCTTCCCGATCGGCCACGTCAGCGGGCTGAACTTCGCGCTGGGCCTCACCCTCGGCGTGGCGCTGTTCTGCATCGGCGCGGGCGCGGTCCACTGGGCCCGCACCCTGATGTCCGACGTGGAGGTCGCCGACGAGCGGCACGCCATCGCGGCCGAGCCCGAGGTCAAGGCCAAGGTTCTGGCCGACTTCAAGCAGGGCGCGGAGGAGTCGGCCTTCGGCCGCCGCAAGCTGATCCGCAACACCATGTTCGGCGCGCTGGCCCTGGTGCCGCTCTCCGGCGTGGTGCTGCTCCGCGACCTCGGTCCGCTGCCGGGCACCAAGCTCCGCAAGACCGCCTGGTCCGAGGGCAAGATGCTGATCAACCAGAACACGCTGCAGCCGCTGCGCCCCGAGGACATCCAGGTCGGGTCCCTCACCTTCGCCATGCCCGAGGGCATGAAGGAGGAGGACCACGACTTCCAGAAGGAGATCGCCAAGGCGGCCCTGATGATCGTCCGGCTCCGTCCGGAGAACATCAAGGACAAGCAGGAACTCGACTGGTCGGCGGACGGCATCGTCGCCTTCTCCAAGATCTGCACGCACGTGGGCTGCCCGATCAGCCTCTACGAGCAGCAGACGCACCACGTGCTCTGCCCGTGCCACCAGTCCACGTTCGACCTGTCGGACGGCGGACGAGTGATCTTCGGTCCGGCCGGACACGCGCTGCCGCAGCTGCGGATCAAGGTCAATGACAAGGGCTACCTCGAGGCCATGGGCGACTTCGCCGAGCCCGTCGGTCCTGCCTTCTGGGAGCGCGGATGAGTACTACAACCGACAACAGGCGCAAGGCGCCCGCCGGTGAGCGGGTGGCCGACTGGGCCGACGGCCGGCTGGGGATCTACTCCCTCGCCAAGGCCAACATGCGCAAGATCTTCCCGGACCACTGGTCCTTCATGCTGGGCGAGGTCTGCCTCTACAGCTTCCTGATCATCATCCTCACGGGTGTGTATCTGACGCTGTTCTTCCACCCGAGCATGGAGGAGACCGTCTACCACGGTCCCTACGTGCCGATGCAGGGCATGCGGATGTCGGAGGCCTTCGCCTCCACGCTGAACATCAGCTTCGACGTCCGTGGCGGTCTGCTGGTCCGGCAGATCCACCACTGGGCCGCGCTGATCTTCCTCGCGGGCATGTTCGTCCACATGATGCGCGTCTTCTTCACGGGCGCGTTCCGCAAGCCGCGTGAGATCAACTGGCTGTTCGGCTTCCTGCTGTTCGTCCTGGGCATGTTCACCGGCTTCACCGGTTACTCCCTGCCGGACGACCTGCTGTCCGGCACCGGTGTGCGGTTCATGGAGGGTGCGATCCTCTCCATCCCGATCATCGGTACGTACATCTCGATGTTCCTCTTCGGTGGCGAGTTCCCGGGCTCGGACTTCGTGCCGCGCTTCTTCTCGATCCACGTCCTGCTGCTGCCGGGCATCATGCTCGGCCTGGTCGTGGCCCACATGATCCTCGTCGTGTACCACAAGCACACGCAGTTCCCCGGCCCCGGCCGGACGAACAAGAACGTCGTCGGCATGCCGCTGATGCCGGTCTACATGGCCAAGGCCGGAGGCTTCTTCTTCCTGGTCTTCGGTGCGATCGCGGCCATCTCCGCGCTCGCCACGATCAACCCGATCTGGGCCATCGGCCCGTACCGGCCGGACCAGGTGTCCACCGGCGCCCAGCCCGACTGGTACATGGGCTTCTCCGAGGGCCTGATCCGTGTCATGCCGGGCTGGGAGATCAACCTCTGGGGTCACACGCTCGTCCTGGGCGTGCTCATCCCGCTGATCATCTTCCCGACGGTGCTGGCCGCCATCGCGGTCTACCCGTTCATCGAGTCCTGGGTGACCGGCGACAAGCGGGAGCACCACCTGCTGGACCGCCCGCGCAACGCCCCGACGCGCACCGCGTTCGGCGCTGCGTGGATCAGCTGGTACTTCGTGCTGCTGGTCGGTGGTGGAAACGACCTGTGGGCCACCCACTTCCACCTCTCGATCAACGCCATCACCTGGTTCGTCCGCATCGGCTTCTTCGTCGTCCCGGTCCTGGTCTTCGTGGCCACCCGCCGGATCTGCATGGGCCTCCAGCGGCGCGACAGGGACAAGGTGCTGCACGGCCGCGAGTCGGGCATCATCAAGCGCCTGCCGCACGGTGAGTTCGTCGAGGTCCACGAGCCGCTCTCGCAGGAGCAGCTGCACACCCTCACGTCGCACGAGCAGCCCAAGCCGCTCGAGCTGGTCCCCGAGGTCGACGAGAACGGTGTCGAGCGCAAGGCCGGCGCCGGCCAGCGGCTCCGGGTGAAGCTCTCCAAGGGCTTCTACGGCGAGGGGACGCAGATCCCCAAGGCCACCGCGGAGGAGTTCCAGGAGATCACCAGCGGCCACGGCCACCACTGATCCCGGTCCGGCCGGCCCCGTCCGGTCAGTGATCGCTGATCGCCACAGCAAGAGCCCCGTCCAGCGCGTGGACGGGGCTCTTCGCCGTCTCCTGGGCCTGGATAGGCTGGACCCGCGAGCCCCGGACGGCCGCGGCTCTCCGACCGACCACCAGGAGCGTGGACCATGAACGTTGTGACCCCGGCAGGCGGCGACAGCGCGGTGGCCCCTTCCTGGCCGGGCCTGCTGAACACCCTGCTGAACGGAGTGGACCTCGGCTCGGACGACACCGCCTGGGCCATGGACCGCATCATGCGCGGCGAGGCCACCGACGCGCAGATCGCCGGGTTCGCGGTCGCGCTGCGCGCCAAGGGCGAGACGGTCGCCGAGATCTCCGGCCTCGTCCGGGCCATGTACCGGCACGCCAACCTCATCGAGGTGCCCGGCCCGAGCGTGGACATCGTGGGCACCGGCGGCGACGGCGCCAAGACCGTCAACATCTCCACGATGGCGTCCATCGTCGTCGCGGGCACCGGCGTCAGGGTCGTCAAGCACGGCAACCGCGCCGCCTCGTCCGCCAGCGGCGCCTCGGACGTCCTGGAGAAGCTGGGCGTCAACCTGGACCTCGCCCCGCGCCGGGTCGTGGAGGTCGCCGAGGAGGCGGGCATCACCTTCTGCTTCGCCGTGAAGTTCCACCCGTCCCTGCGCTACGTCGCGGCCGCGCGGCGCGAGCTGGGCATCCGTACGACCTTCAACGTGCTCGGGCCGCTGACCAACCCCGCGCGGGTGCGGGCCCAGGCGACCGGTGTCGCCGACGCCCGGATGGCCCCGATCCTCGCCGGGGTGCTCGCCGAACGGGGCTCCTCGGCCCTGGTGTTCCGCGGCGACGACGGGCTGGACGAGCTCACCACCACCGCGACCTCGCGGGTGTGGATGGTCCGGGACGGACAGGTCACGGAGCAGCCCTTCGACCCGCGGGACGTGGGCATCCCGCTGGTCCCGGTGGACGCCCTGCAGGGCGCCGACGCCTCGTACAACGCCGATGTCGCCCGCCGCCTGCTGGCCGGCGAGACCGGGCCCGTACGGGACGCGGTGCTGCTGAACGCGGCCGCGGCGCTCGTCGCGCTGGAGCCGACCGACGCACCGCTGACCGAGCAGATCGCGGCCGGCATCGCGAAGGCGGCCGAGTCCGTCGACTCCGGTGCGGCGAAGCTGGCCCTGGACCGCTGGGTGACGGCCAGCAACAAGTAGGCACCCGGGCGGGAAAGAGCGAAGGGCGTCCGTGATGCGGACGCCCTTTTCGCCCGGCGATCAGTTGTGTCATACTCCCTGCCAGGTCACGAGTGACAGCGACACGGCCCCGGCCCGCTGTCCGGCAACCCTCCTTCCGTGGCGGGGTGCCCCGGGTGATGACCGGGTCGCAGACAACAAGGTCTGCGGCAAGCGCGGATCCCTCGCCAGGGATCCTGGTCGTCGAGGGAGATCCTCCATGATTCAGCGAATGCGATAGGGCCGAAGGCCCGTTTCCCCCGCGCTCCGCACGGCACGACCGTGCGCCGAGCCGTCCTTTCCGCACCCCCGCGGAGCTCTCTCTCGCGGGTGCGTGCGCACAGACTTTCCGCCTGTACCCGGGAGAATTCGCCATGTCCGCATGCCCTGTTGCCGTCGAGCCCACCACCGACCGCACCCCGCTGCCCGTCCTCGGGAACGACGTCCGCGTCCCGCTGGTCACCGGGGGAGAGGTGACCTACGCGGCGCTCGACTACGCGGCCAGCGCCCCCGCGCTCCAGCGGGTGTGGGACGACGTCGCGGCGTACGCCCCGTACTACGGCAGCGTGCACCGCGGCGCCGGATACCTCTCCCAGCTGTCGACCGACCTCTTCGAGAACAGCCGGGCGGAGATCGCCGGGTTCCTCGGCTGCCGGCCGGGCGACCAGGTCGTCTTCACCCGCTCGACCACCGACTCGCTCAACCTCCTCGCGGCCGTACTCCCGCCGGACACACGGGTGTTCGTCTTCGAATCCGAGCACCACGCCGCGCTGCTGCCGTGGGAGCGGCGCGCGGACGTCACGGTCACCTACCTCGACGCGCCCCGGTCGCCCGGCCAGGCCGTGGAGATCCTGGAGCGCGCCCTCACGGACCGCGAGCCCTACGGGCCGGCCCTGGTGTGTGTGACCGGGGCGTCCAACGTGACCGGAGAGCTGTGGCCCGTACGGGAGTTGACGGCCGCCGCGCACGCGCACGGTGCCCGCGTCGTGGTCGACGCGGCACAGCTCGTGCCGCACCACCCGGTGGACGTCGCGGAGTCGGACGTCGACTGGATCGCCTTCTCCGGGCACAAGCTGTACGCGCCGTTCGGCGCCGGCGTCCTGGCCGGGCGGGCGGACTGGCTGCGGGGCGCGGAGCCGTACCTCGCGGGCGGCGGCGCCAGCCGTACGGTGGCCCGGGGCGCCGACGGCGGGGTGGCCGTCGAGTGGCACGACGGCGCCGCCCGGCACGAGGCGGGCTCGCCCAACGTCATCGGCGCCTACGCCATCGCGTCGGCCTGCAGGGCGCTCCGCGAGGCGGGGCTGGACCGGCTTGTCGCGCGCGAACGGGAGTTGATCGCGACGGTCCGCGAGGGTCTCGCCGGGGTGCCGGGGGTCCGGGTGCTCTCGCTCTTCGGCGACGACGCCCCGCGCGTCGGTGTGCTGTCGTTCGTCGTGGACGGCTGGAACAGCTCGCACTTCGCGGCGGCGCTGTCCGCGGAGTACGGCATCGGGGTGCGGGACGGGCTGTTCTGCGCACATCCCTTGGTACGGACCCTGCTGGGCGGCGGCCAGGACGCCTCGGGCGAGTGCGGGGCCCCTGACGGGGGGTCGCTCAACGCGGTGCGGGTCAGTTTCGGGGCGGGGACGCCGGACGAACACGTGGCCCGCTTCGTACGGGCGGTCGGTGAGCTCGTGGCGCACGGTGCGCGGTGGTCCTATCGGACGGAGAGCGGGCGGTGTGTGCCTGCGTGACGCTCTGGCTGCGGGCCGGTTGCCGCCTGCGGCGGGGGCGGCCTGCGGCCGCGTCCTCAAACGCCGGACGGGCTGATTTTGCGGGCGTTGTCCGCAGCCTGCGGGCCGCAGGCCGAAGAGCCACGGTCCGCACAATCCAGCCCGTCCGGCGTTTGAGGCCGCGCCCGGAGGGCGCTCCCGCCGCTGGGGGTCCCCCCGGCCGAAGGCTGGGGGAGGCAACGGACCCGCAGTCGGAAACGGAACCCGCCGTAGGCGCTACGCGTCCAGGCCGATCGCGAACGCGGCTTCCAAGTCGTGCTGGGAATAGGTGCGGAACGCGATATGGGTCTCCGTCGACACCACGCCCGGCACCTTGCTGATGCGGCCCGGAATGACGTCGGCCAGGTCGTCGTGGCGAGCGACCCGCACCATCGCGATCAGGTCCTGCGCCCCGGTGACCGAGTAGACCTCGCTGACCCCCTCCAGCGCTGCGATCCGCTCCGCGATCTCGGGGATCCGGTCGGTGTCGGTCTTGATGAGCACGATGGAAGTGATCACGGCGGGGGCTCCTATCGGGGAGGTCGCGGCCCGTCGCCGGACGCGGCCGTGCCTTTCACTCTAGCCGCACACCTGTACCGGGCCCACGCGTACAGGAAGCCGACGGCGAAGCCCAGCACATGGGCGAGGTAGGCGACTCCGGGCCGGTCGCCCGCGGTGCGGGCGGCCAGCCACTGGAGGACGAACCAGAAGAGCAGCACGGCCCAGGCGGGGAAGCGCAGCGGCAGGAAGAAGAGGAACGGGAAGAGACTGGTGACCCGGGCTCTGGGGAAGAGACAGAGGAAGGCCCCGAGCACCCCGGAGATCGCCCCGGACGCCCCGACCAGAGTCCGGCCGGAGTCGGCGTGCACGGCCGCGTAGCCGAGCAGGGCCAGCACCCCGGCGGCGAGGTAGAAGAGGGCGAAGGAGGCCCGGCCCATCCGCTCCTCGGCCATCGCGCCGAAGACGTAGAGGAAGAGCATGTTCCCCAGCAGATGCAGCCAGTTGCCGTGCACGAAGAGCGCGGTGAGCGGGGTGACCAGCCGGTCCGGCGAGCCGCGCCACAGCTCCTCGGGCACCACGCCCCAGCGTGCGAAGTAGGCGGTCTGTTCGGCCAGCAGGTCGCCGCCGGTGCCGTGGGAGGCGGCCAGGCCCGACGCGGGACCGGCGAGGAAGACGACGCAGCAGACGCCGATGAGGGCGTAGGTGACCAGGGGCACGGTCCGGCGGGCGGGCTGTGGGCTCCGGCGAGCCGCCGTTACGGGCATGGCCAGATCATGGCGTACCGGCAGCAAAGGGCACAGAGTGCCTCGCCGGGCCGTTCCTCCCGTGACGTGTGCGCGGCTGTGCTCCGCGCCGCGCGACCATCAGGCCGTAGGGTTACGGGAAGCGTCCCCGCGGCCCGACAGCGTTCCTGGCGGCTGCCGGTGGGCGGGCCGCGAGGACCTCGACGAGGACGGACGACGACACGATGGGCGTTCCCCAGCCGACAGCCGGGACCCGCTGGCGCTGCACGCTGTGCGGCAACCTCACCCGGTTCGACGTCACGCGCACGACCAAGGCTGTGGAATATGTGCACCTCGACCTGGCCGGAGAGCCTCGGGTGGAGGAGCGGGACGTGGTCAGTGAGACGATCGAGTCCGTACGTTGCCGGTGGTGCAACGCGGTCGACCAGATCGAGCTGGTGGACAGGCCGGGCGCGAGCGCCTGAAGAACGGGAGCGGTGAGCGGTGGTTGAGCACACAGGCGGCGTGGACGCGGCCGGTGAACCGGATGACACCGGTGGGGCCGATGGCGTCGCCGAGGTGCTCGACCGACCCCTGCCCGAGGGCGTCAGGCGGCGGGTCATCGGCCTGGTCGCGGAGGCGTTCGGGGGCCTGACGGTCACCGAACTGCCGCCCGCGCTACGGCAGTACGCCCGGTTCACGCCGAGCCGCCGGGCCAAGTTCGCGGGCAACGCCATGGCCGCCGCCGTGGAGAACGACCCCGCCTTCCGGCAGCGGATCTCCGCGCGGCTGCGCGAGTCGGGGTCCGAACTCGCCGAGGCGCTCGACTCCGGCGCCCCGCCCGCGGCCGCGGACCCCGAGGACGTGGCGGCCATGGCCTTCGTGCTGCGGCCCGCCGGGTGGGTCAAGCTGGTCACCGCGGCCGGCGAGGAGGCGCAGCGGGCCAGCGCCGAGCGGGCCGGCGAGGAGGCCCAGCGCGAACTGCGGCGGCTGCGCGAGGAACTGGCGGAGGCCCGCGCCGAAGGGCGGACGGAGACCGACCGGTTCCGCGCCGAGCTGGACGCGGTCCGCAAGGAGAACGACGCGCTGCAGCGCAAGCTGCGCAGCGCGCTGAGCGATGTGCGGCGCGGCGAGGCCGCGCTGCGCAAGGGGGAGGCGGAGCTGGAGGCCGTCCGGGCCGCCGCCGCCGCGGAGAAGGCCGCCGCCCTCGGCGAGGCGCGCCGGCTCAAGGCCCGGCTGGCGGAGGCCGAGTCGGGCCTCGAGGCAAGCCGCCGGGCGGTGCGCGAGGGACGCAGCGTGGAGGACATGCGGCTGCGGCTGCTGCTGGACACGGTGCTGGACGCGGCGCAGGGCCTGCGCCGCGAGCTGGCGCTGCCGCCCGCTTCCGTGCGCCCCGCGGACACCGTGGACGCCGTGGAGCCGGGGCGGATGACACCCAAGGACATCGCCACCCGCGCGCTCTCGGAGACCGATCCCGCGCTCCTGGACCAGCTGTTGGCGCTGCCCCAGGCGCATCTGGTGGTCGACGGCTACAACGTCACCAAGACCGGCTATCCGACGATGCCGCTGGACAAGCAGCGGCTGCGGCTGCTGGGCGGGCTCGCGATGCTGGCCGCGCAGACGGGCGCGGAGATGACCTGTGTCTTCGACGGCGCGGAGCTGGCCGCCCCGGTGCTGCTGGCGCCGCCGCGCGGGGTGCGGGTGCTGTTCAGCAAGCCCGGGGTGACCGCGGACGAGCTGATCCGGCAGCTGGTCCGGGCGGAGCCGCCGGGCCGGCCGGTGGTCGTGGTCTCCACGGACCGCGAGGTCGCGGACGGCGTGGCGAAGGCCGGTGCGCGGCCGGTGGCCTCGGCGCTGCTCCTGAAGCGGCTCGCGCGTACGTGACCGTCGCGCGGTGACGCGCTCCCCGGGCCTCGCCCTGTGCCTGAGTGTTCATCAGGGGTGACCCACTGTGTCGCGCGGGTAAAACTTGCGCCCGTGGGGCGAGATTTTGCGTATGAGGATTTGAACCGATCATGTGGAGGTCACTAAGGTCGGGCCTCGAACCTTCGCGCGGTGATCATCCATTCGGGGTGACGGTGAAGGTCCCGCCGGAGCCGCGGACTTCGCGCGGCCGGCGGCTGAGGAAGAAGGAGCTCGTCTCCGTGGCGTCCCACCGTCGACCCAAGCAGCCGGGCCGCGCCCGGGTGACCGTGCTGACCGCGACCGCCGCTGCGGCCGTGGCCCTCTCCGCGCAAGGCGCGCACGCCGACTCGCCGTCCAAGTCGGATGCCAAGGCCAAGGTCGACAAGCTCTACGAAGAGGCGGAGCAGGCCACCGAGAAGTACAACGGGGCCAAGGAGAAGCAGGACAAGCTCGAGAAGCAGGTCGGCGACCTCCAGGACAAGGTCGCCCGCGGCCAGGAGGAGCTCAACAAGCTCCGCGACAGCCTCGGTTCTGTGGCCACCGCGCAGTACCGCAGCGGCGCCATCGACCCGTCCCTGCAGCTGCTCCTCTCCTCCGACCCGGACTCCTTCCTGGAGAAGGCGTCCACCCTCGACCAGCTGAGCGCCAAGCAGGCCGACACCCTCAAGCAGATCTCCGAGAAGCAGCGCACGCTCAAGCAGCAGCGCCTGGAGGCCACCGGCAAGCTCAAGGACCTCGCCGACACCCGCAAGGCCCTGGGGGACAAGAAGGAGGAGGTCCAGAGCAAGCTCGCCGACGCCAAGGAGGTCCTCAACTCCCTCAGCGCCAAGGAGCGCGCCGAGGTCCTCGGCGACAAGGACGGTGGCAAGGACGGCGGCAAGGGCGGCGCCGGTGGCGGTGACCGCGCCAGCCGCGGTGAGGACCGTCCGAACATCAACATCCCCGCCGGCTCGGGCCGCGGCGCCGCCGCGCTCGCCGCCGCGCAGTCCGTCATCGGCTCCCCGTACGTGTGGGGTGCGACCGGCCCCGACTCCTTCGACTGCTCGGGCCTGACCTCCTGGGCGTACGCGCAGGCGGGCGTCACCCTGTCCCGCGTCTCGCAAGACCAGGCCAACGACGGCACCCGCATCTACGACCAGAGCCAGCTCAAGCCCGGCGACCTGGTGCTCTTCTACGGCGACCTGCACCACATCGGCCTCTACGCGGGCAACGGCATGACCCTGCACGCCCCCAAGCCGGGCGCCAACGTGCGCTACGAGTCCATGGGCAACATGCCCTTCCAGTTCGGCGTGCGCATAGGCTGACGCGCTTGGGCCGAATGGCTGACCTGCCCCTCGTTCGGGCGAATCGCGGCAGCCCCCGCTGACTCCACGCCCCGCCGGTGACCTGCGTCTCCGGCGGGGCGTCAGTATTCCCGCACCGCGAGGTCTTTGAACCAGGGGTGACCGCGCCGCTACTGTCTGGCGCGCGGCTCCACGACGCACCGCCCGCCCGAATTCCCGGGCGGCGGGCGGGGACCGCGCACCCGAGTGGAGAACGGAAGGAGTGCGGCAGCCCGTGGCGTCACACCGTCGTCCCGCGCAGCCCGGTCTCGCACAGAGCGTCCGGGCCACCGTCCTGTCCGCCGCCGTCGCCGCCTCGGCGGCCGGCCTCGCGACACCCGCCGGCGCCGCGCCCGGCGACCGTTCGGGCGCGGCCGAGCCGACAGGGACGGTGCGGGCACAGGTCGACACGCTCTACGAGCAGGCGGAGCGGGCGACCGAGAAGTACAACGCGGCCGGCGAGCGCACCGACACCCTGCGGCGGAAGGTGGCCCAGACCACCGACCGCGTCGTCCGCGGCCAGGAGCACGTCAACCGGATGCGCCGGTCCCTCGGCATGATCGCCACCGCGCAGTACCGCAACGGTGCCGTCGACCCGGCGATCCAGCTGCTCCTCTCCTCGGACCCCGACGCCTATCTGGAGCGGGCCGCCACCCTCGACCGGGTCACCGGCCGCCAGGCGGAGCAGCTGAAGGCCCTGCTGGAGGCGCAGCGCACCCTGCGCCAGGAGCGTGCCGAGGCGACCCGGGCCCTGGCACAGCTGGAGGACAGCAGGCAGGCCGTCGAGCAGCACAAGCGGGAGGTCGAGGGCAAGCTCGCCACGGCCCGCAGGCTGCTCAACTCGATGCCGCGGGAGGACCGGGAGGCGTACGCGCGGGCCTCGCGTTCCGGCGGCGGGGGCCGTTCGCCGGTCTCCCTCGCCGGGCTGACGGGCTTCTCCGCGGCCTCCGGGCGGGGCGCCGCCGCCGCGATGGCCGCACGGTCGGCCGTCGGCACCCCGTACGCCTGGGGCGCGACCGGGCCGGGCGCCTTCGACTGCTCCGGCCTGATGCAGTGGGCGTACGGCCGGGCCGGGGTGGGACTGCCGCGCACCTCGCAGGCGCAGCGCAACGCGGGCCGCCACGTCTCCCTCTCCGAGGCGCAGCCCGGGGACCTGGTGATCTACCGGAACGACGCCAGCCATGTGGGCATGTACGTCGGCAACGGCCAGGTCGTGCACGCCCCCTACCCCGGCGCCCGGGTCCGCTACGACCCGGCCAACATGATGCCGATTTCGTCCATCACCCGGCCATGAACGCCTCCTGAGCGCACGCCGTGGGGCGCGCGGCTCGTACGATGCGGTGGGTGACGGGCCGGTGGTGGTGGAGCGGACGCGGTGGCGTCGCCCGGGAGGAGCCGGGCGGACGCCCTCCTCGGCGACGGCCGGTGGCCCGCGCCGCGGTGGCGGGCCTGCTGGCCTTCCTGGCCCTGTGCGGCTGCGGTCCCGTGGACCTCGCCGGGGGCTCCGACGGTGAGCACAAGTCCGTGACCGCCCTGCTCGACCGGTGGGCCAAGGCGCTCCGGGACCGCGACGAACGCGCCTTCCTGGCCGTGGTGGACCCCGACGCCGAGGGCTTCCGCACCGAGCAGCGCGCCCGGTTCGGCAACCTCGCGGCCGTGCCCCTGGCGTCCTGGGACTACCGGCTCGTGCGCACGGGGGGCTTCGTTCCCTCCGGCGGCGACGGGCACCGGGTCGCCGTCGAGGCCGAACTGCGCTACCGGCTGGACGGCTACGACACGGTCCCGGTCACCACCACCGAGCGGCTGACGGTCGTGCGGAAGGACGACCAGTGGTACGTGACCGCCGAGGACACCCGGCACGGGCCCGCGCAGCTCTGGCAGCAGGGCCCGGTCACGGTCGTACGGGGCGCGCACAGCCTGGTCCTCGGGGCCGGCCAGGACCGGGCCCGGCTCAAGGCACTCGCGGACCTCGCCGACCGCGCGGTCCCCGCGGTGAGCGCCGCCTGGCAGGACGGGCGGAAGCCCGCGCCCGGCAAGGCGGCCCGGGGCGGGGGCGGCTGGCCCGGCCGGGTCGTCGTCGAGATGCCCGCCTCGGTCGAGCGGATGGCGGACCTCCTGAACTCGCCCGCCGCCAGCTACCGCGGCATCGCCGCCGTCACCACGGGCGAGATCGGCGGCTCCGGCAACGCCCCGGCCGACCGGATCATCGTCAACCCCGAGGCGTACGGGACGCTGGGCGACTTCGGCCGCCAGATCGTCCTCACCCACGAGACCGCCCATGTCGCCACCCGCGCCCAGACCTCGGCGGCGACCCCGCTGTGGCTCTCCGAGGGCTTCGCGGACTGGGCCGCCTACCGCGGCACCGGCCGTAGCGCCCGGCAGGCCGCCCCCGAACTCGCCCGCGCCGTCGCCACGGGCAACCCGCCCGAGAAACTGCCCGAGGACGCCGACTTCGGCTTCGCCGGCGAGCAGGGGCGGCTGGCGCGGGCCTACGAGGAGGGCTGGCTGGCCTGCCGCATGATCGCCGAGCGCTGGGGCGACGGCGAACTCGTCGCGTTCTACCGCGCGGTGGGCCGCCATCAGCGGCGGCCGGGCGCGGTGGCGGACGCGCTGCGCGAGGTGCTGGGCGTATCGCAGGCCGAGTTCGGCCGGCGGTGGCGCGCCTACGTGCGGAGCACGCTCGGCTGAGGGGGCGGCGGCGGGTCAGCCGGCGGACAGCGCCGGTTCCTTCTCCGCGGGCGGATCGGCCGCACCGGCCGGGGCCGCCTCGGTCACCGTCTCCCGCCACAGCCGGGCACAGGCGATGACCGTCGCCACCACCAGCAGACCGTTGCGCAGGGTCAGCGTCGCGACGCCCAGTCTGTCGCTGGCCACCACGTGCGAGAACCAGATGGGGAACTCCAGCTGGGTGAGCGGCGCCGCCAGCAGCACCAGCGCGATGGGCAGGCCCTGACGTGTGCCGCGCACCGTCATGCAGACCGCCGCGAGGCCGATCAGCCAGACCACGTACTGCGGGCTGATCACCCGGCTCGTCGTGGTGAACAGCAGCACCGCCGCGAACGCCGCGTCCGACGGGGTGTGCGCGGTGAACCTCCGCGCGCGCAGCCGCCACACCAGCAGCCAGCCGAAGGCCAGCACGGTCAGGGCCAGCGCGAGCCTGCTCACCGTGTGGACGTACCGGCCGAGGAACTCCACCGAGCCGTAGTGCAGCCGGGCGTGGCCGTGCCAGCCGAGATGCCGCCCCAGGTGGAAGACCAGCGACCCCAGCGACTCCACCTCCGTGCCCCGGGCCCGCTGGAACGTCAGGAACGCCAGCGCCCCCGGCATCGTCACCGCGAACAGCAGCCCCACGAGCACCGCGCCCGCCAGCGCGGCACCCCAGGCCGCCCGGGTGCGGCGACCGCGCGGCGTCCCGACCAGCAGCAGCACGGGCCAGACCTTCAGCAGCGCGCCGAACCCCATCAGCACCCCCGCGAGCCGGGTCCGCCGCCCCGCCAGCAGCAGCGCCGCGACCGCGACGGCCGTCACCATCACGTCATAGCGGGCATAGACGATCGGGCCCAGCAGCGGCACCCCCACCACCCACACCCACACCCCCTTCGCGCTGTGTCTGCCGCCCCGCACCGCGTACAGCAGCAGCCCGAACACCACCGCGTCCGCGAGGAAGCACACCAGGAAGAACGCCGGGGCGTAGTCGAGGAACGGCAGCAGCCCCGGGGCGAGCACGGCGAGCGCGGCGGCCGGTGGGTACTGCCAGGTCACGTCGTCGTACGGGAAGGTGCCCGTGCGCAGCACCCCGTACCAGCCCTGGTAGATCACCTCGATGTCGACGGAGACGTCCGAACCCGGCATCACCCACACCCGGAACACGTACAACAGCAGCACGGCCCGGGTGACGGCCCACACCACGATCGAGAGCCGCAAACCAGCGCCCGCCATCATTCACCTCGTTCCAGCACGGTCCCTACACGCAGTGAGCGCATCGCTACTGGAAGGCATGATGCCCGCCCGGACCGTCCGCGCGCGATGACGTGGCGGTACACCCGCGCCGTTGCCGCCCGATCGCCGCCCCCGGCCACCCGGTACTGTCGGGCCCGATGGACAAGACCCTCATCGTCACCAATGACTTCCCGCCCCGCCCCGGCGGCATCCAGGCGTTCCTGCACAACATGGCACTGCGCCTGGACCCGGCGGACATCGTCGTCTACGCCTCCACCTGGAAGCGCGGCCGGGAAGGCGCGGAGGCCACCGCCGCCTTCGACGCCCAACAGCCCTTCCAGGTCGTGCGCGACAGCACGACCATGCTGCTGCCCACCCCCCGGGTGACCCGGCGCGCCGTCGGGCTGCTGCGCGAACACGGCTGCTCCTCCGTGTGGTTCGGGGCCGCCGCGCCGCTCGGCCTGATGGCGCCCGCGCTGCGCCGGGCCGGTGCGCGGCGGCTGGTCGGCACCACCCACGGCCACGAGTCGGGCTGGGCCCAGCTGCCCGCCTCCCGGCAACTGCTGCGGCGGATCGGCGAGGGCACGGACACGCTCACCTATCTGGGGGAGTACACGCGGTCGCGGATCGCGGGCGCGCTGACCGGCGAGGCGGCCGCGCGGATGGTCCAACTGCCGCCCGGCGTCGACGAGAAGACGTTCCACCCGGGCTCCGGCGGCGAGCGGGTGCGGGCCCGCCTCGGGCTCAGCGACCGCCCGGTCGTCGTCTGCGTCTCCCGGCTCGTGCCCCGCAAGGGCCAGGACACGCTGATCCAGGCCATGCCGAGAATCCTCGCGGCCGTGCCGGACGTGGTGCTGCTGATCGTCGGCGGCGGCCCGTACGAGAACGACCTGCGGAAGCTGGCCGACGCGACGGGCGTCGCCCACGCCGTCCGCTTCACCGGCGCCGTCCCCTGGGAGGAACTGCCCGCGCACTACGGCGCGGGAGACGTCTTCGCGATGCCGTGCCGTACGCGGCGGGGCGGGCTGGACGTCGAGGGGCTCGGCATCGTCTACCTGGAGGCGTCCGCGACCGGGCTCCCCGTGGTCGCGGGCGACTCCGGCGGGGCGCCGGATGCCGTCCTGGACGGCGAGACCGGCTATGTCGTGGCGGGTGGCTCACCGGCCCAGTCGGCCGACCGCGTTGTGGAACTGCTGCGGGATCCGGCGTTGCGGGCCCGTATGGGCGCGCGGGGTCGTGAATGGGTCGAGGAGCGCTGGCGCTGGGATCTCCTGGCGGAGCGCTTGCGGGAGCTTCTGTAGGTTCCCCGGGTGCGGTCGGGTTGTTTGTTCCCCAGCCCCGCCCCTTCCCGAACCGGGAGAGACCCCCGGGCCCCCGAAGCGGCTGCGCCGCTTGTCCTCAAACGCCGGACGGGCTGAATTGTGCGGACCGTGGCTCTTTGACCTACGGCCCGCAGGCTTGCGGACTACGTCGGCAAAATCAGCCCGTCCGGCGTTTGAGGACGCGGCCGCAGGCCGCCCCCGCCGCAGGCGGCAGACGGCCCGCAGGCAGGCCCCGCACCGCTACCCGCGGTAAATGGCCTCGATCTCGTCCGCGAAGTCCTTCGCCACAACGTTCCGCTTGAGCTTGAGGGACGGGGTCACATGACCCGAGGCCTCCGTGAACTGGGCGGGGAGGATGCGGAACTTCCGTACCGACTCCGCCTTGGACACGGCGGCGTTGCCGTCGTCGACGGCCTTCTGCACGGCGGCCAGCAGATCGGGGTCGTCCGCCAGCTCCGCCGGGGTCGTACCCGCCGGCTTGCCGTGGTCGGCGAGCCAGCGCGGCAGGAAGTCCTCGTCGAGGGTGATGAGCGCGCCGACGAAGGGGCGGGCGTCACCGACGACCATGCACTCGGCGATCAGTGCGTGCGCGCGGATGCGGTCCTCGATCACGGCCGGGGCGACGTTCTTGCCGCCCGCGGTGACGATGATCTCCTTCTTCCGGCCGGTGATCGTGAGGTAGCCGTCCTCGTCGAGCGTGCCCAGGTCACCGGTGTGGAACCAGCCGTCGGAGAGCGCCTCCTCCGTGGCGGTCTCGTTGTTCCAGTAGCCCTGGAACAGGTGCTCGCCGTGCAGCAGCACCTCGCCGTCGTCGGCGATCCGGACGACCGAACCGGGCAGCGGCTGCCCGACCGTGCCGATCTTCTGCCGGTCCCACGGGTTGAAGGCGGTCGCCGCGCAGGACTCGGTGAGCCCGTAGCCCTCCAGGACGGTGAAGCCGATGCCGCGGTAGAAGTGGCCGAGGCGCTCGCCCAGCGGGGCGCCGCCGGAGATCGCGTGCGTCGCCCGGCCGCCGAGCACGGCGCGCAGCTTGCCGTAGACCAGCCGGTCGAAGACCGCGTGCTTGAGGCGCAGCCCGAACGACGGGCCGCCGGGGGTGTCCTTCGCCCGGCTGTACGCGATGGCGGTGTCCGCGGCCCGGTCGAAGATCTTGCCCTTGCCGTCGGCCTGCGCCTTGGCGCGCGCCGAGTTGTAGACCTTCTCGAAGACGCGCGGCACGCCGAGGATCAGCGTCGGCCGGAACGAGGCCAGGTCGTCGGTGAGGTTCCGGATGTCGGGGACGCAGCCCAGCCGGATCGGCGCGAGCATCGCCGAGATCTCCACGAGCCGGCCGAAGACATGGGCCGTGGGCAGGAAGAGCAGGACGGAGGAGTGGCCGGTGTCGAACAGCGGCTTGAGCCGTTCCACCGCGTTGCCGCACTCCGCGAAGAAGCTGCGGTGGCTCAGCACGCAGCCCTTGGGGCGCCCGGTGGTGCCCGAGGTGTAGACGATGGTCGCGGGCGAGTCGGCGT
The DNA here is from genome assembly GCF_053594975.1 of Streptomyces sp. NPDC002537. Taxonomy (NCBI): domain Bacteria; kingdom Bacillati; phylum Actinomycetota; class Actinomycetes; order Kitasatosporales; family Streptomycetaceae; genus Streptomyces; species Streptomyces sp. NPDC002537. Next base: position 11,367 of record NZ_JBSFWT010000047.1, on the reverse strand, counting down.
TGGCGAGCGCGCTGCGCTCGTCCACCTCCTCGTCGGTCAGCCCGCCCCCGGCGGCGGCCAGCTTGCCGACGGCGTCGTCCTCGATCCGCCAGACGTTCCGCAGCTCGGGCAGCCGGTCCCGGACGGACGCGACGGCGCTCTCGTGCGCCTCGGTCTCCACGACGCAGGCGACGGCGCCGGAGTCGCCGAGGATCCACTGGATCTGCTCCGGCGAGCTCGTCTCGTACACCGGCACGGTCACCGCGCCCGCGCTCCAGATGGCGAAGTCCAGCAGTGTCCACTCGTAGCGCGTGCGGGACATCAGCCCGACCCGGTCGCCCGGTCGCACGCCGGAGGCCATCAGACCCTTGGCGGCGGTCCGGACCTCGGCGAGGAAGGCGGCGGCGGTGACGTCCTCCCAGCGGTCGTCGACCTTCCGCCCTATGACGGCGACATCGGGACGCTGCGCGGCGTTGCGGCGGATCAGGTCCGTCAGGTTTCCGTCCGCAGGGACCTCATAGAGGGCCGGAAGGCTGAACTCGCGCAAGACTGCTGCTCCTCGTCGGGCGCCGGCGCCGCCGCGTCATCGAGGGGCGCTGCGTCGGCTGCGGTCCATGATCAGGCGGGGGGTATTGGACTGCCCGGACGTTACCCACCAGTATGGCTTTCGAATAGGGGGTGGCGCCCAGATGTTCGCTGCGTCACACGCCACCGGACCGCCTTCCGCACCCTAGCTCGTCGGCTTGGTGACCGGGAAGTAACCGCAGGTCGGATACCTTCCTCCGGCCCACCCGCAGACCCTAGGGTGATCGGTATGCGAGGTGGCTTCAGAGTTCACGTGGTCAGCGATGTGCACGGCAACAGCGAGGATCTCGCCAGTGCGGGAGCCGGTGCCGACGCCCTGGTCTGCCTGGGCGACCTGGTCCTCTTCCTCGACTACCGCGATCACTCGCGCGGCATCTTCCCCGACCTGTTCGGGGTGGAGAACGCCGACCGGATCGTGGAACTGCGCACCGCCCGCCGCTTCGACGAGGCCCGTGAGCTGGGGCGGAGCCTCTGGGCGGGCATCGACCGCGAGTCCGCCATCGAGTCCGCCGTCCGCAAGCAGTACGCCGAGCTCTTCGCCGCCTTCCCGACCCCCACCTACGCCACCTACGGCAATGTCGACATCCCCCGCCTGTGGCCGGAATACGCCGCCCCCGGCACCACCGTCCTCGACGGCGAGCGCGTGGAGATCGGCGGCCGCGTCTTCGGCTTCGTCGGCGGCGGCCTGCCCTCGCCCATGCGCACGCCCTACGAGATCGGCCCCGAGGAGTACGCCGCCAAGATCGAGGCGCTGGGCGAGGTCGACGTCCTCTGCTCCCATATCCCGCCCGACGTGCCCGAACTCTGCTACGACACCGTCGCCCGCCGCTTCGAGACCGGGAGCCGCGCCCTGCTGGAGGCCATCCGCAGGACGCGCCCCCGGTACGCCCTCTTCGGCCACGTCCACCAGCCCCTCGCGCGCCGGATGCGCATCGGCGCGACCGAGTGCGTCAACGTCGGCCACTTCGCCTCCAGCGGTACACCCTGGGTGCTGGAGTGGTGACGCGCGCCGCGTTGTAGCCTTCAGCGGCAGGCATACCAGGCGGAGCGGGACCGGTACGGAGGAGCCACGGAGATGGCGGAACACACCAGCTCGAGCATCACGATCGAGGCGACCCCCGCCGACGTCATGGCGGTGATCGCCGACTTCGACCGCTACGCGGAGTGGACCGGCGAGGTCAAGCAGGCGGAGGTGCTCGCCAAGGACGAGCAGGGCCGCGCCTCCCAGGTGCGCCTCGTCCTCGACGCGGGCGCGATCAAGGACGACCACACGCTCGCCTACAAGTGGCCCGCGGAGAACGTCGTCAGCTGGTCCCTCGTCAAGTCCCAGATGCTGCGGCAGCTCGACGGCTCGTACAGCCTGGAGCCGGAGGCCGGGGGCGCACACACCAAGGTGACGTACCAGCTCACCGTCGACGTCAAGATCCCCATGCTCGGCATGATCAAGCGCAAGGCGGAGAAGGTCATCATCGACCGCGCCCTGGACGGCCTGAAGCAGCGCGTGGAAAGCGGCGCGGCGAAGTCCTGACCTTTCCCGTGCCCGGGGGCCACGGCCCCCGGGCACGCAGTCCAGTCCGTCCTGGGGGCACCTCCCAGCGTTAGCCGGGGGAGTTCGAGGACGCGGCCGCAGGCGGCGACGGCGCCGCACCAACAGGAGGCACCCCCTTGCGTACGGTCCTCGTCACCGGCACCGGCGGCGCGGGCCGCACCACCGCCGCGGCGGCCACCGCACTCGCCGCGGCCCGGCGCGGCAAGCGCACGCTGCTGCTCACCACCGACCGCGGCCCCGCCCCCGACGCGGTGCTCGGCACGGCCCTGCCGCTGCCCCCGCCGGACGGCACGGCCCGGTCCCCCTGGGCGGAGCCCGTCGAGGCGGCCCCCGGCCTGTGGGCCGCCCGCATCGCCACCGGCGAGCACTTCCAGGACCGCGCCCGCGACCTCCAGGAGCGCGGCGCCTCCCTCTTCGACCTCCTCGGCGCCACCCCCCTCGACCCCGAGGAACTCACCGAACTCCCCGGCGCCGAGCCCCTCGCCGTCCTCGCCGCCCTGCGCGCCGCGCACACCGCCGCCGCATGGGACCTGCTCGTCGTCGACATGCCGCCCGCGCACGAGACCGTGCGCCTGCTGGCCCTGCCCGAGCAACTGCGCCGCTATCTGCGCCGGCTGCTGCCCGCCGAACGGCAGGCGGCCCGCGCCCTGCGCCCGATGCTCGCCCAGCTCGCCGGGGTGCCCATGCCCGCGCAGCGGCTGTACGAGACCGCGGAGCGCTGGGAGGCCGAACTCGCCGCCGTGCAGGACATCATCGAGGCGAACGGCACCACCGTGCGCCTCGTCGCCGAACCCGGGCCGCTCACCGTCCCGGCGGTGCGCCTCGCCCGCGCCGGACTCGCCCTCCAGGGCTGCCGCCTCGACACCCTCGTCGCCAACCGGATACTCCCCACCGGCACCGGCAACGACCTCTGGCTGGCCGGGCTCGTCGCCGAGCAGCAGACCGCGCTCAAGGCGCTGTACGAGGAGTTCCTCATCGACGGCGTCACCCTCTGCGAGCTGCCCCACCTCGGCCGCGGGCCGGGCGGCCACGGGGACCTCGCGGCACTCGTCGAGCGCGCCGCGTCGACGACCATCGGCGGCGGGGGCGGCACGGTCGGGATCGTCGAGGGCGAGGGCCTGTCCGACGAGCTCGACGGCTGGCCCGCCCGCCCCGACGGCGAGACGCCCGACACCTGGACCGTCGAGGACAGACTGGCCGCCGACGGGGTCCTCGTCTGGCGGCTGCCGCTGCCCGGCGCCGACCGCGACGCCCTCGACCTCATACGCAGGGGCGACGAACTCATCGTCGGCGTCGGCCCGTTCCGCCGCGTGCTGCCCCTGCCGTCGGCGCTGCGCCGCTGCACCGTCTCCGGGGCGGGCCTGCGCGACGGGGCGCTGTGCGTGCGCTTCACCCCCGACCCCGCCCTCTGGCCGCGCACTCCCTGAACGCCACTCCACCGTTCGGGTAACGTCGAAGGAAAATCCAGCCGCAGGAGTCCGCCATGAGCGATGCCACCGAGCGCCCCGCACCCGACGCGGCGGCCGATCCCGATGCCTGGGGGCAGGCGTGCGCCGAGGACCTCGCCGCGGAGCGGGCCCGCCGCCGGGCCGCGTACGGGCAGCAGCCCGGCAGCGCCGCCGAGGAGCTGCGCAAGCTCCTCGACGCCGTGACCGAGAAGGTCTCCGCGCTCCAACTGCCGCTCGCGGGCCTGGCCGCGCAGGACGTCGTCCAGCAGGTCGTCGACCGGGCGAAGGCCGCCGTCGAGCCGGTCGTCGAGCGCAACCCCGAGGTCTTCGACCACCTCGCCTCCGCCGGTTCGGAGCTCCTCGCCGCCTACCGCGCCGCCCTCCAGGGCCAGGAGAGCCGCTGGACCCGCGGCGACGCCGAGAAGCCCGCGGACGGCCCCGGAGCACCCGGCCGGGGCGACGCGGGAACGGGCGGCACGGAGCGCATCGACCTCGACTGACCTGCCGTCCGCGCACCCCCGCAGCCTTGACGGCAAGGGGGTACTCCCGTCTCCGGTACGGTGGGTCGCGGCGGGGTTCGAGCGAATAACTGAGGGACACATGGGACTCACCATCGGCGTCGACATCGGCGGCACGAAGATCGCGGCCGGCGTGGTCGACGAGGAGGGCAACATCCTCGCGACGTGCAAGGTACCGACCCCTCCGACCCCCGAGGGCGTCATCGACGCCATCGCGGACGCGGTACGCACGGTCAGCGCCGACCACGAGGTCGAGGCGGTCGGCATCGGCGCCGCGGGCTACGTGGACGACAAGCGGGCCACGGTCCTCTTCGCCCCGAACATCAACTGGCGCCACGAGGCCCTGAAGGACAAGGTCGAGCAGCGCGTCGGCCTGCCCGTCGTCGTCGAGAACGACGCCAACGCCGCCGCCTGGGGCGAGTACCGCTTCGGCGCGGGCCAGGGCCACGACGACGTCATCTGCATCACGCTGGGCACCGGCCTCGGCGGCGGCATCATCATCGGCAACAAGCTGCGCCGCGGACGCTTCGGCGTGGCCGCCGAGTTCGGCCACATCCGGGTCGTGCCGGACGGCCTGCTGTGCGGCTGCGGCAGCCAGGGCTGCTGGGAGCAGTACGCCTCCGGCCGCGCCCTCGTCCGCTACGCCCGGCAGCGCGCCCAGGCCACCCCCGAGAACGCCGAGATCCTCCTCGGCCTCGGCGACGGCACCCCCGAGGGCATCCAGGGCAAGCACATCAGCGACGCGGCCCGGCAGGGCGACCCGGTCGCCATCGACTCGTTCCGCGAGCTGGCCCGCTGGGCCGGCGCGGGCCTCGCCGACCTCGCCTCGCTCTTCGACCCCTCGGCGTTCATCGTCGGCGGCGGCGTCTCCGACGAGGGCGACCTCGTCCTCGACCCGATCCGCAAGTCCTTCCGCCGCTGGCTGGTCGGCGGCCAGTGGCGCCCGCACGCCCAGGTGCTCGCCGCCCAGCTCGGCGGCAAGGCCGGGCTGGTCGGCGCGGCCGACCTCGCACGTCAGGGATAACACCAGGGACCCGGGGACAGCGTCGGGGACAACCGCGACACCGGGGGCGCCCGCCGTTCGGAGCGCCCCCGTTCCGGGGTAGGGGAGCACCATGAGTGCGACTGTTCTCCCGGACCTCCCTGACCTCCCGGATCTCCCGGCCTCCCGCACCGAGCCGGACGGCTCCGCCGTCATCAGGGTGCTGAGCTACAACATCCGTTCCATGCGGGACGACACCGACGCGCTGGCCCGGGTCATCCGGGCCTGCGCCCCCGACGTCGTCTGCGTCCAGGAGGCGCCCCGCTTCTTCCGGTGGCGCAAGGCCGCCGCGCGCCTGGCCCGCACCTCCGAGCTCGTGTACGTCACCGGCGGGGCCACCGCCTCCGGGCCGATGATCCTGTCCTCGCTGCGGGCCCACGTGGAGCACACGGACGATGTGCTGCTGCCCCGTACCCCCGGACTCCACCAGCGCGGCTTCGCCACCGCCGTGCTCCGCTTCGGCCGCGCCCGGCTCGGCGTCCTCAGCTGCCACCTGAGCATCAAGGAGGCGGAGCGGTACGGCCAGGGGCGGCTGCTCCTCGACAAGCTGGCCGCCCTGGACGCCCCGTACGCCATCGCCGCGGGGGACCTCAACGACCGGCCCGACGGCCGTACCTTCGGGCTCCTCGCGGACGCGCTCCAGGACGGATGGGCCACCAAGCCGTGGGGCCGCGAGCACACCACCCGACTGGGTGATCCATTGCAGCGGATCGACGCGATTTTCGCGACCGAGGGCGTCGAGGTGCTCGGCTGCGGCGTCCCCATGGGGCTCCCGGGTCTCCGGGAGCGCGACCTGCGGGCCGCCACGGACCACCTGCCCGTGCTGGCGGCGGTGCGGGTACCGGCCTCATAGCGGTCTCATAGGGGGCCGGGCCCAGGTCACACGACCGCGCCGCTCCCCGGATCCTCGTCGTCCTCGTCGCTGTCCTTCATGCGGAGCACCAGCGTGGCGAAGCCGCCGAGGAAGCCGCCGACCCCGAGCGTGGTGATCCACCAGGTCAGCTCCTGCCGCAGCAGGACCATGACGAGCAGCAGCAGCGGCCCGCCCAGCACCGCTATCCACGCGAAGCGGGCCGTGACGTCGCCGGTCGGCAGCGGCGGCGGCTCCGGCGGCACGAAGTGCCCCTCGTCCGCCTCGTCGAGGTCGTCGTCACCGGTGGAGCCGGACGCGCCCCAGTCCCGGGGGCCCACCCCCGGCGCGTAGACGATGAAGCTGCCCGCGGGCCGGTCCGGGCTCTCCGGCGCACCCGTGGGCGCCTTGGCGGCACTCTCCGGGGCCTCCGGCACGTCCTTGCCGTCGGCGGGGCCGGACGGGGGGTCCGGCACATCGCCCGAAGCCGGCCAGCGGCCCGCCGCGGGGTCGGGCTGCTCGCCGTACGCGGCGACGAGCTCCGCCCAGGCGGCCTCCTCGTCCAGCGGATCGCGGCTCTCGTCGCGATCGCGGTCCGCGTCGTGCTCAGCCACGGGAGGCCGCCCCGACCTCGCCGGCGCCCGCCCGGAGCCGGCTGATGAACGCGTACGTCTCCTCGAAGATCAGCTCGGCGTCGTGGTCCAGCGTCGCCACGTGGTAGCTGCGCTCCAGCAGCCGCTCGGTGACGTCCCGCGACGAGACCCGGGCCAGGATGCGCGCCGAGTCGACGGGCGGCACCACATGGTCCTCGGGGCTGTGCAGCAGCAGCAAGGGCTGCGTCACCTGCGGCAGTTCGGCGTCCAGCCGCTGGAGGCCCCGGCGGAAGGAGTGCGCCGCGTGCAGCGGCACCCGGTCGTAGCCGAGCTCCGCGCCGCCGGGCCTGGCGATGTCGCTCGCGATGCCCTTGCTCGACGGGATCAGATGCCGCACCACCGGCAGCGCCTTCGCGGCCAGACCGTGCACCTTGTTCGCCGGGTTGACCAGGACGAGCCCGGAGACCCCGGCACCGTGCCGGGCGGCCAGCCGCAGGGACAGCGCCCCGCCCATCGACAGCCCGCAGACGAAGACCTGCGAGCAGCGCTCCCGCAGCTCCCGCAGCGCGCGGTCGACCTCCGCGTACCAGTCCTGCCAGCCGGTGAGCTGCATGTCCTGCCAGCGGGTGCCATGGCCGGGCAGCAGCGGCAGCGAGACGGTCAGACCGCGCTCCGCGAGATACTCGGCCCAGGGCCGAACGGACTGCGGGGAACCGGTGAAGCCGTGACACACGAGGACGCCGACCTCTCCGCCGTCGTGGCGGAACGGCTCGGCGCCGGGGAGGAGCGGCACCGGAATCTCCGATCGGTGGAACGGGAAAAGGGGTCTGGCCCTCAGCGTACGCGGAGCGCCGCACGGCGGGTAGGCAGGTTAAGGTCTCCTCGTCACTACAGGAGGTTCTCGGTTGTTCTACGGCGCTATGAAGCTGTCCATCGGCGGGTCGCTGAAGCTTGCCTTCCGGCCGTGGGTGGAGGGCTTGGAGAACATCCCGGCCGAGGGGCCCGCGATCCTCGCGAGCAACCACCTGTCGTTCTCGGACTCCTTCTTCCTCCCCGCGATCCTGGACCGCAAGGTCACCTTCATCGCGAAGCAGGAATACTTCACCTCCCCGGGAGTCAAGGGAAAGCTGACGGCGGCCTTCTTCAAGGGCGTCGGCCAGCTGCCCGTCGACCGTTCGGGCGCCCGCGGGGCCGGTGAGGCGGCGATCAAGAGCGGCCTGGAGGTACTGGCGCGCGGCGAGCTGTTCGGCATCTACCCCGAGGGCACCCGCTCCCCGGACGGCCGCCTCTACCGCGGCAAGCCCGGCGGGCTCGCCCGGGTGGCGCTGCTGTCCGGCGCGCCCGTCATCCCCGTCGCCATGATCGACACGGAGAAGGTGCAGCCCCCGGGCAAGGTCCTGCCGAAGATGATCCGTCCGGGCATCCGCATCGGCGAGCCGCTGGACTTCAGCCGCTACCACGGCATGGACGGCGACCGCTTCATCCTCCGCTCGGTCACCGACGAGGTCATGTACAAGATCATGGAGCTGTCCGGCCAGGAGTACGTCGACATCTACGCCACCGCCGCCAAGCGGCAGATCGCCGACGAGGCGAAGCGCAAGGCGGAGGAGGAGAAGGCGGCGAAGGCCGCCGGTCTCGACACGGCGGACAGCAAGGCGGACACCGGGGCGGAGCAGGAGAAGCGGCCCGAGGCATAGCCGCCCGGGGCCGGGGGGTCGGTTCGATGGCATCGCGCAGCAGGAAGCCGCGCGTCGTACGGATGTCGGTGGAGCTGCCGCTGTGGCGCGCGCTGACCGGCTACCGCATCCTGACGCTCGGGTACGCCCTCGCGCTGTTCCTCCTGAACTACCGCGAGTACGCCCATCCGCTCGGCGGGGCGCTCTACATGGGCGCACTGACGCTCTGGATGGCGCTGACCTGGAACCGGGTCACCTCGCCCGAGCGCTGCACCAAGCGCTTCCTGGTCGCCGACCTCACCATCGCGCTGTCCGGCATCCTCGTCACCGCCGCCGTCGACTCCGCCGAGCGCATCGACGGCGGCGCGGCCACCCTCCCGTCCATCTGGGCGGGCGGGGCCGTACTGGGCTGTGCCATCAAGGGCGGCTGGCGCTGGGCGGTCGTCGGCTCCACCCTGGTGGCCGCCGCCAACCTCGCCGAGCGTGGCGGCCCGGCCCGCGACACCGTCCACAACGTACTGCTGGTGTGGGTCTCCAGCGTCGCCATCGGCTACATCGTGGAGGTCGCGCGGGCCAGTGAGCGCACGCTCGCCCGCGCCCTGCAGATCGAGGCGGCCACCCGCGAGCGCGAACGGCTCGCCCGCGACATCCACGACGGCGTCCTCCAGGTGCTCGCCATGGTGCAGCGCCGGGGCGCCGCGCTGGGCGGCGAGGCCGCCGAACTCGGCCGGATGGCGGGCGAGCAGGAGATCGCCCTGCGCACCCTGGTCGCCGGCGGACTGCTGTCGCAGGGCACCCCGCGGCAGCGGGCCGAGGACGCGGAGCTCGTCCGCTCCGTGGTGCCCGCGCCCCGGCCCCCGGAGGGCCCCTGCGACGTGGGGGCGCTGCTCGCCCCGCACGCGGGAGCCGCCGTCTCCTTCGCCGGGCCCGGCTCGCCCGTCCTCCTGGAGGCGGCCGCTGCGGCGGAACTGGCGGCCGCCGTCGGTGCCGCACTGGACAATGTCCGCCAGCACGCCGGGGACGGCGCGCGGGCCTGGATCCTGCTGGAGGACGAGCCGGACGAGGTGATCGTCACCGTGCGGGACGACGGTCCGGGCATCGCCGAGGGCAGGCTGGCGGCGGCGGAGCGGGAGGGGCGCATGGGCGTCGCCCTGTCGATCCGCGGCCGGCTGCGGGACCTGGGCGGCAGCGCCGAGCTGCTGTCCGTGCCCGGCCAGGGCACGGAAGTCGAACTGAGAGTCCCACGGGGGAGCACGAAGACATGAGTCACGAAGGCACGAGTGACGAGCGGACCGTGCGGGTCATGGTGGTCGACGACCACCCCATGTGGCGCGACGCAGTCGCCCGCGACCTGGAGGCCGCCGGTTTCGACGTGGTCGCGACGGCGGGCGACGGCCCCCAGGCGGTGCGCCGCGCACGGGCCGCCGCGCCCGACGTCCTGGTCCTGGACCTCAACCTGCCCGGCCTGCCCGGCGTCGCCGTCTGCAAGGAACTCGTCGGCGAGAACCCCGCCCTGCGCGTCCTGGTGCTCTCCGCGAGCGGCGAGCACGCCGACGTCCTGGAGGCCGTGAAGTCCGGTGCCACCGGCTACCTCATGAAGTCGGCCAGCACCGAGGAGCTGACCGACGCCGTCCACCGCACGGCCGCGGGCGACCCCGTCTTCACCCCCGGCCTGGCCGGCCTGGTCCTCGGGGAGTACCGCAGACTGGCCGCCGACCCGGCCCCGGCCGCCCCCGACGAGCCCAAGGTGCCCCGGCTGACCGACCGCGAGACCGAGGTGCTGCGGCTCGTCGCCAAGGGACTCTCCTACAAGCAAATCGCCGAACGCCTGGTTATTTCCCACCGGACGGTGCAGAACCATGTTCAGAACACCTTGGGCAAGCTCCAGTTGCACAACCGCGTGGAGCTCGTGCGCTACGCGATAGAGCGAGGTCTCGACGGCGCCTGACCCTTCCCCGGCCGGGCGTCCCGGCTGAAGGGAGATCGTCATGCGGGTCGGAGTGCTCACCGGCGGCGGTGACTGCCCGGGGCTCAACGCGGTCATCCGCGCCGCCGTCCGCAAGGGCGTACAGGACTACGGCTACGACTTCATCGGTTACCGCGACGGCTGGCGCGGGCTCGTCCAGGGCACCACCGTGCCCCTCGGCATCCCGGCCGTCCGCGGCATCCTGCCCCGGGGCGGCACCATCCTGGGCTCGTCGCGCACCAACCCCTTCAAGACGGACGACGGCATCCGGCGGATCCAGGAGAACCTGGCCGCGGACGAGGTCGACGCCCTGATCGCGATCGGCGGCGAGGACACCCTCGGCGTCGCCGCCCGGCTGCACGGGGAGCACGGCGTACGGTGCGTCGGCGTCCCCAAGACCATCGACAACGACCTCTCCGCCACGGACTACACCTTCGGCTTCGACACCGCCGTCAACATCGCCACCGAGGCCATCGACCGGCTGCACACCACCGCCGAGTCCCATATGCGGGTCCTCGTCGTCGAGGTCATGGGCCGCCACGCGGGCTGGATCGCCCTGCACTCCGGCCTCGCCGGCGGCGCCAACGTCATCCTCGTCCCCGAGCAGCGCTTCGACCTCGACGAGGTCTGCGGCTGGGTCGTCTCCCGCTTCCGCGCCAGCTACGCGCCGATCGTCGTCGTCGCCGAGGGCGCCATGCCGAAGGACGGCGACGTCGTCCTCAAGGGCGCCGCCGCGCACGACTCCTTCGGCCACGTCCGGCTGTCCGGCGTGGGGGAGTGGCTGGCCAAGGAGATCGAACGGCGCACGGGCAAGGAGGCCCGCACCATCGTGCTCGGGCATGTGCAGCGCGGGGGTACGCCCAGCGCGTTCGACCGGTGGCTGGCCACGCGGTTCGGGTTGCACGCGATCGCCGCGGTGCGGGACGGCGACTTCGGACGGATGGTCGCCCTGCGGGGGACGGACATCGTCCGGGTGCCGCTCGCCGACGCGACCGCCTGTCTGAAGACGGTCCCGGCGACGCTCTACGAGGAGGCCCGCACCTTCTTCGGCTGACGCCGGTTTTGTTCCCCAGCCCCGCCCCTTCCCGAAACCGGGGGAGACCCCCGGACCCCCAGCGCCCTGCGGGCGCGTCCTCAAACGCCGGACGGGCTGAAATCAGC